>JAYEHB010000150.1:0-6952 GCA_034659375.1 Thermodesulfobacteriota bacterium | reverse complement strand
AATGACCATGCTCCGGCCATGCCGGTTATATGAAACTCCGCATAACTATTTAAAATCATGGAGTTTAATATTTTGTTGTGGCTGATGCAATGACCATGCTCCGGCCATGCCGGTTATAAAATTTGTGATCCTAATTATCAAAATTCTTTATAAAAACCTTGTGATCCACAAGGGAGAGGGAATAAATATACCCTTTGATAAATTTTTGATCTCCAAAAATACTGATAAGACGAACACCGCCCTCTTCTGGTTCAACCAGATCAACAGCTTCCATAAGCAGATCAGGTTCATTATCTGTAAGCAGATAAACATTTGCTTCACACATTATTAACATCCCCGTCATTTTGTAAAATTTTCATCAAATGAGTCTCTATCAGCTCGTCCACAAGCTTTGGCAGAGGCATGGAAGAGAGCCCTACAATCTCAATATTCTCCTGGGTAAGTGGGAGAAGAATTTTTTTTGCAGGTGAAAGAGATATTGCATCTGCCATTTCAGAGGATAATTCTCCCATCATGGAGTGGGGCATTATAATGCTTACAGATCCAATAATAACATCAGCAGTTTTCACTGTATGAACAATGGCATTAACACCTGACGCTCCTCTGTTGGCTCTTGATTTAAGCATTTGAGCTGTAGCAATGGCATTGGTGCCAAGAGCCAGCACCTCAATATTTTCACCAAATCTCTCTTTTAATTTTCGAATAATTGTGGAACCTATTCCACCACCCTGGCCATCTATTACACATATTATCCATCTTTTACTCTTTTTCATAAATTCTCATTAACTGAAGAGTACAATTATGTCAAGGATAATCGCCCTGAACCACGTTTTTAAAATTATGATCATAAAGCCTTATTGTAATTTTTCTGGATTCCAATCGTATTTCATATTTTCACTGTAAATTTTTTGCATGTACAAGTCAATTCTTCAGTTAAACATATGCCGTGTTGTTACAACGCAGCTTACCAGAACGAATCGGCTTCGAACCTGAAGGTCACACGTAAAATTGCCAATTTATTTTTAAGCGGGTCCTTAGATACAAAAGTATAAAAACATATCGACAAACGGGTTGGATTCAGTCATAATATCTTTAAAAATTTAACAGAACGGAAGACTGATTGTAAATATTCGGCTTATTCCGAGGATACTAAAAAAAGCTTAATCATCAAATGAGCATTGAATCAAAACAATAAATAACAGGAAAAAAAATGGAGTACGATGTAATTATTGTTGGAGGTGGACCGGCAGGGCTTTTCTCTGCATTCCACCTTGTGGAAAACTCTGACCTGAAGATACTTATGATTGAAAAGGGCAAAAAAGCCCTTTTACGAAAATGCCCCAACCACAATCTTCAAAAATGTCTTGGCTGTGAACCTTGCAATATTCTTTCAGGGATTGGCGGTGCAGGACTTTATTCAGATGGAAAACTCAATTTCATACCAAAACTTGGAAAAACAGATCTAACTCAGTTTGTCTCGTCAACTGCAGCCCAGGAGCTTATTGATGAAACTGAAAAAATTTTTACAAGATTTGGCATGGACGGAGCTGTTTATCCCACAAACATGGATAAAGCTAAAGAGATACGCAAAGAAGCCAAAAGATACGGCATTGATCTTCTTTTAATAAAACAGAAACATCTTGGCAGTGACAATCTCCCCAATTATATAGCAGGTGTGGCTGAATATATTAAATCCAAAGGCCTGACGATTCATACATCTGAAGAGGTGCAGGATATAACGGCTGAAAACGGAAAAGTTACAGGGGTTGTCACGGACAAAGGCGGATACAGTGCTGAAAATGTAATTCTGGCTCCAGGACGTATTGGAGCCAACTGGGTTGCAAACGTGGCACAAAAACACGGTCTAAAAATTTCCCAGCGGGGCATAGAAGTTGGAGTAAGAGTTGAAGTGCACAATGATATTATGGAGGATCTCTGCGACATAATTTATGATCCCACATTCTTTATTCAGACATCAACATATGATGATCAGACAAGAACTTTCTGCACCAATCATGGAGGGTTCATAACTTTGGAAAATTACAAAGAGTTTGTCTGTGTTAATGGTCATGCTTATTCCAATAAAAAATCCCAGAATACAAATTTTGCCTTTTTGTCAAAGGTTATCCTTACAGAGCCTGTTACAGACAACCAGGCATATGGAGAGTCCATTGGCAGACTTGCAGCAATAATCGGAGGAGGCAAACCTATTCTCCAGCGGTTCGGAGATCTGAAGCGGGGAAGGCGGTCCACCTGGAACAGAGTAAACAAAGGGTATATTGAACCTACAATGAAAAATGTTGTGTGCGGTGATATTGCCATGGCCCTGCCTGAAAGAATTCTCTCCAATCTCATTGAAGGGCTTGAAACTCTGAATCTTGTGATCCCTGGAGTATCAAATGATGAGACCCTGCTCTACGCTCCGGAAATCAAATTCTTTGCAACCCAGATTAAAACAAATAATAACCTTGAAACATCAATAAAAGGGATGTATGTTGCAGGTGACGGTCCTGGAGTTGCGGGAAACATTGTATCTGCGGCTGCAACAGGGCTTATTCCGGCAAAACAGATTATAACCGGCATGGCCGGAGCATGATATCTGCTCCGACCACAACAAAGAATGAAACTCAATGATTATAAATAGTTATGCGGAGTTTCATATAACTGCCACGGGCAGCCTTGGTGGTCTAAGTCTGCACACAACAAATGATGAAAGTTACACTCCTGGTTTGCCAGGACTTTCATATAAACCGGCACGGCCGGAGCGTGGTATTCGCATCGGCCACAACAAAATATGAAAGTCATGCAATTGCAGCACGTTGGACGGACTTTCATATAAACCGGCATGGCCGGAGCATAATCATTCGCATCGGCCACAACCAACAATGAAAGTCTAATGATTACAGTCAGTTGGATGGATTTTCATATAAAAAAGGGAGCATGATATATGAACCTTGAAGAGTATTGCCCTGAAAAACTTCTCTCGCCTGAAGAGGCCGTAAAAAAAATAAAAAACGGTAGCAGGGTCTTTGTTGGAACAGGATGCGGGGAGCCGCAGCAGCTGATCAGATCCATGATTAAAGACAAAACAATTCAGGATATTGTGGTTTATCAGATGTTGTCCTCAACCTTTGCCCAGTATATGGATGACAAAGATTTTCTCAACCGTTTTTCTTTAAAGCTCTTTTTTATAAGTCTCTATATGAGGCAGGCTGCCTTTGAAGGAAAAATAGACTATCTGCCTGTTTATCTTTCACAGATTCCTGCAATTTTTGCATCCAAAGAGATCGGACTTGACATTGCCCTTGTCCAGGTAAGCCCCCCTGATAAATACGGATTCTGCAGCCTTGGAATCTCTGTTGATATCACATCTTCCGGCCTGCACAATGCAAAAATTGTCCTGGCCCAGGTAAACCCTGACATGCCAAGAACCTGGGGAGACAGCTTTGTTCATGTTGATGATATTGATTATTTTGTCCTGCACAAAGAACCCCTTGTGGAAGCACTTCCCACTGTAAAAAATCAAAAAGTAGTAGAAAGAATCGGACATTATGTAAATCAGCTTGTTGATGATGACTCAACCCTGCAGATAGGTTTTGGCCATCTTCCCAATGCAATTCTATCGTCCCTTGAAGATAAAAAAAATCTGGGTATCCATACACAGGTAATTACAGACGGACTTCTTCCACTTTTTAAAAAAAAAGTAATCACAAACAAAAACAAATCATATCTGCCCGGAAGAGTAGTGGCATCTCTCTGCATGGGTTCCAAAGCTCTCTATGATTATGTTGACAACAACCCCATGTTCTATTTCAGATCTTCGGAATTTGTAAATGATCCAAATGTCATAGCAAAAAATGATAACTTTATCTCCATAAGTTCTGCCCTTGAAGTTGACCTGACAGGTCAGATCTGTACAGATTCCAAAGGCTACCTTTTTTATTCTGGGATTGGAGATCAGGTGGATTTCATCAGGGGCAGTGCCATGTCAAAAGAGGGTTTCTCCATTATTGTACTACCTTCTACCGCCGACAACGGTAAAGTATCCAGAATTGTCCCCCATCTAAGTGAAGGTGCAGGAGTTGCAACAACCCGCGGAGATATTGATATCATTGTAACTGAGTACGGCATAGCAGAACTGAGAAGAAAAAGCATATACCAGCGAGTTATGGAACTTGCCCAGATTGCACATCCAAAATTTCGGCAGCAGCTCATAGAAGAAGCCAAGAAAAGACGTTACATATTTTCTGATCAAATCTCTCCAACCTGTCAGGATCTTCTCTTTCTGGATGATTACAAATATTCGCTGAAACTTGCCATGGGCAAAAATATTGAATTTCGTCCTCTGCTTCCGTCTGATGAATTTGAATCAAGAAATTTCTTTTATTCTCTCCAGGAGACCAGTATCTACTACCGGTTTTTTAATAAAAGAAAAGTTTTTTCCAGGGAAATGCTTCAAAAACAGTGGGCTGATGTTGATTATAGAAAGAATATGACACTGATAGGCTTAATGCAGATAGGGAAACGCAAGCAGATAGCAGCAATAGGCTCCTATGCCGAGGCAGATAATGATACAGCAGAAGTTGCGTTCCTGGTTAAGGAGGAACTCCACGGCATGGGGATAGCCTCAAAACTGCTTGAAATCCTGGAAAATATCGCAAAAAAAAATGGATACAAAACCTTTGTCGCAACAGTACTTGCTGAAAACAAAAAAATGATCAAGGTTTTTAGAAAACACTACCCTGAATGCAAACTCCTCAGAAGCGGCGGTGGAGAGATTGAAATTGAGATGGAATTTACAGCTTAAAAATTGGAGTTTATAAAAATGAATGATGAAAATAAGAACAATGAAAAATTTAGCAAGGAATATATTAAAGAATATACAGAAGTTTTAACAAAATTTGCTGATTTGGCTGCTAAAAGACCGGATCTTATAGATTCAATGAGAGATTCATTAAAAATAAGCTCCCAATTAATGTATAGCAACAAACCAGAAGCTGTTTCAGAATTTCAGACATTAGCAGAAGAGATAGATTCTTTTTTGCAAAAATGTAAACCTGATACTCGATGATCAAGTACCTATGAGGGGGTCAGGCCTGCGTATGAGGGAGTCAGGCCTGACCCCATTTCTTCCCGGGACTTGATACCAGCTCTGATAATAATAGAGAAAAGAGTATCATGTCCCAGGGGGGTATCGATTGTATTACTTCTTTTTTGAACTCAGTTCCGGAAAATCCCAGTAAAAATACTCATTTACCTGGGCTGCTTCCCCCTTCTCCTTTCTTGCCTCTTCATTCTCCCTTAATTCAATTCTTCTGATCTTTCCGCTTATGGTCTTTGGAACTTCAGGAACAAATTCAATGATTCTTGGAATTTTAAATTTTGCAAGGATCTCAACGGTCTTTTGAAAAAGCTCTAGAGCAAGCTCTTTTGATGCTGTATGTCCCTGGTTCAGAATGATATAAGCTTTAACAAGCTGATGTCGTTTGGGATCAGGCACTCCAACAACAGCTGCCTCTGCAACGGCAGCATGCTCAACAAGGGCACTTTCAACTTCAAAGGGACCAATCCTGAAGTCAGATGATTTAATAACATCATCTGCTCTTCCCACAAACCACCAATAACCGTTTTCATCAAAGGAAGCCCTGTCACCGGTATAGTAATAATCGCCCACAAAGACACTGCTCATTTTTTCAGGATTTCCAATATACTCTGTAAAGAGTCCTAACGGTCTCCAGCTATCAAGTTTTACAGTAATATGACCTGGCTCGTCAGGAGTTGTTACTTCTTTTCCTTCATCATCTACAAGTTTTACATCATACATAAAGGAAGGATATCCAAAAGAACCACTGCGCATTTTACCTGCCATCCATGGTGGGTTACCAATCATTGCCGTGGATTCGGTCTGGCCGTAAAAATCACGAATCTCTGTTCCTGTCTGTTCTTTCCACTGTTTTATAACTTCAGGATTCAAAGGCTCGCCTGCTCCTATGGACTGGCGAAGAGCTGAAAGATCATAGTTTGACAGATCAAGGTTTATGAACATTCTCCAGGCAGTCGGCGGAGCACAGAACACATTGACCTTATGGGTTTCAAGTGCTTCAAGGTAGGCTTTCCCGTCAAGAACTGTAAAATCAAATCCAGTGGCAGTTGCACCAATATTCAGAGGAGCAAAAAAACTGCTCCATGCCCACTTTGCCCATCCTGGAGAGCTTAAGTTATTATGAACTTCTGCGGGTTTTATGCCTGTCATTACTGATGTGGAGAGATGTCCCAGGGGATATAAAAGTGCAGAATGACCAACTCTCTTGGGAAGCCCGGTTGTGCCCGAGGTAAAGAAACAGAAGAGAAGATCATCAGATTGGATTTTTGCAGCTTCTGCCTCGGAAGCCTCTTTTTCAAGCTCACTGTAACTTATCCATCCTTCTTTGGCGCCAAGAACGATTTTCATTTTTGGTTTTGCACTGGTGGCTTTTATGGCTTCATCCATCAGATCTGTAAACTGCTCGGCACAGATAATTGTATCTGGAGGGTAGGACTCAAATCTGAACTGCATCTCCCTCATGGTCATTGAGGTTGCAGTGGGTATTGCCACAAAACCGCCTTTTGCAGCGGCAAGGGTTGCAAACCATGTTTCAGGAACAATGGGAAGCATCTGATACATATTGTCCCCTTTTTTTGCTCCAGCTTTGCGAAGAGCATTCAAACATTTATTACTATTGGCGGCAAACTCGCTGTATGTAAATGTTTTTGACTCTTTGGTTGCTATGTCTGTCCAGATGAGAGCTGCCTGGTCTCCTCTCTCTTTTACATGGAGGCCCTCTAGAATCTCCTCTGCCCAGTTAAAGTTTTCAGGGAGTTCCATAAAATTCAGTTTTTCAAAAAAAGCTTTGGCTTTGCTCTCTTTCTGGTCATTGTCATCCATCATGTTAATTGCCATGACCTCTTTGAA
>JAYEHB010000149.1:0-2303 GCA_034659375.1 Thermodesulfobacteriota bacterium | reverse complement strand
TGGGGTCAGGCCTGACCCCGTTGAACACTTTGACCGGTAAAATTAAGATCAGAAAGTTGAGTTATCAGATTCATTCATATTTTTAAACAGACTCTTTTTTATATCTGCAATCTCTTTCTTTACTACTCTTTCAATAACTTTTTCTAAAACAGTCTCAATTTTTTCGGCAAATTTTTCTTTAATCACCTTTGCAAGGGCAGCTTCAACCTGTTCTTCTGTAAGTTCAGCAACAGTATCTGCCAAGCCTTTACCGGCAGCGACCTTAGCACCAGCCTCACTTGAGAGTGCCGGATCAAGAAGACTACTATCCTGATCTGACTGATCATCGTCCATCACCAGGTCAAGCTCGCCATCATCCCGATCTGACTGATCATCGTCCATCACCAGGTCAAGCTCGCCATCATCCCGATCTGACTGATCATTGTCCATCACCAGGTCAACCCCATCATCATCCTGATCTAACTGATCATCGTCCATCACCAGATCAAGCCCACCATCATCCTGATCTGACTGATCATCATCCATCACCAAATCAAGCCCATCATCATCCTGATCACCCGCATCAATATCATCAAAATCAATATCATCCAGATCAAACTCATCAAAAGAGCTTTCATTAAACTCTATATCAAAATCAAGATCCTGTGCATCTGTATCTGCATCATCCAGACCAGAGAACTCAATAACTTCATCATCAAACTCTTCATCCTCTTTTGAATGGACAATATCTGTGAGCTCAATAATATCATCTTCATTATCCATATCAGAATTCAGGTTAATTTCATCAGCCATAAAGACTCCTGTAAGACTGGGCAATCCAGCATAATAGATTATTAGCGGGAAGCTCGCTTCGTTCGTTCCCGCTAATGAGAAGTTGCAACAGACTCGCTTCGCTCGCTGATAAACTTCTCAAAATTTCACAATAGAGGAAATTTTCATTCCCCCTCCTTCCCCTCCAGGAATTCAACCAATTTATCAAGCTATCTTTTTTAAAAGCTAAAAACAACATAGAAAAATATCAAAGGCTTTTTCCTGTGTCAAGCTCTTTAACTTGATGACCAACTTTTTTTAACCGATTTTCATTGGACAAAATCTGCAAATTCATTTATAAAATGTTCCTATTATGTACAGATTTTATATAAACACAACTGATATTCATGACAACAAAGCAGAAATAACAGGCCAGGATGCAAGACATCTTATTAATGTTTTGCGGATCTCTCTCGGGGATAAAGTTGAGCTTTTTGATGGAAAAGGTTTAAAGTTCATAGCTGAAGTCAACACCACAACACCTCAAAAAGTTAAACTTGTCATTCTTGAAAAATTTTTTTCCAGATGTGAATCTCCAATTCATATTACCATTGCACAGGGAATGCTTAAAGATAAAAAAATGGATATGCTCATCAGGCATCTGACGGAACTTGGTATTTCAGAATGGATACCATTTTTTGCAGCAAGGTCCATACCAAAACCCAATGAAAAGAGAATTCAAGCACGCATAAAACGATGGGAAAGAATTGCAAAAGAAGCTTTGAAACAATGTGGCAGAAGCTCTCTTCCAAAGATAAAAGAGCCGGTCCCGTTCAAGGAACTCATGGAGATGTCTGATAATTATGATGAAAAGATAGCTTTTTTTGAAAAAGCATCATGTCCCATACAGAGCATTAAAGATAACCCTATGCAAAATATTAATAAATTTATAATATTGATTGGCCCTGAAGGAGGTTTCTCTGACCTGGAGATCAATTTTGCAAAAAAAAACGGGTTTAACACATTTTCCTTAGGCCCCCGTATTTTAAGGGCTGAGACAGCTTCAATCACAGCATGTTCCCTGATTCAAAATTTTTTTGGTGACCTTGGCTCAAAAAAGTTCTTGACATGAACTTAAAACTAACATATAACCGCTTTGTTTTTGAGAGAGCCCAGGTAGCTCAGTCGGTAGAGCAGGGGACTGAAAATCCCCGTGTCAGCAGTTCGATTCTGTTCCTGGGCACCATTTAAAATAAAAGCTCTTGGCATTTGCCAAGAGCTTTTTTTGTTTTTCCGGGATACAGAATGGGTAAATATTAAAATCTATCGTATCCCATTTTGATCATCTGATAATTAGTTAAAATCTCGGTTTTGGATTACTTCTGCTGAAAACTGTTTATAAGCCTTTCAACTGAATTTTGGAATCACCTGGAGCTTTTTATCCCGGCTGAGACATACAAGCTGAATATCAGCGGTTACTGCCGGTTTTCTGCTGCCTTCTCTCCATGCTTCCTGGTGAAAATTTACCCTGTAGTCACCTTCCATGGCTGCTG
>JAYEHB010000148.1:0-2304 GCA_034659375.1 Thermodesulfobacteriota bacterium | reverse complement strand
GGATACAATCACTATCTCTTTGGGCTTATCAAGAGAAAAATCAAGGGCCATCATCATCTGTGGCAATATTGCAGGATTTGATTCAAATATGGCGGCAAAAGCTTCAATAGTTCTCTGTCCACGTTTTCTGTACTCATCATTGCCGGTAAATCCTGCAAGCCTGAAAAGATTCATGGCAGCAATTGCATTGCCCGAAGGCAGAGCCCCGTCAGCCCCTCTTTTTTCTCTGACAATCAGGTTTTCATGATCTTTAGCTGTCATGAAAAATCCACCCTCTGTCATGTCTTCATAAAAATCAGACAAAGTTGTATCAAGTTCTATTGCAGTCTTGATCCAAATTGGATCAGGATCAGCCTCAAACAGGTCTAAAAGAGCCGCAATAAAAAAGGCATAATCATTAAGATAGGCTTTATGTCTTGCTTTCCCGTCTTTATAAGATCTTAACAACCGTTTTGTTTTATATAGATTGTTCAGGATAAAAGAGGCAGCTTTTTTTGCTGTATCAATATAATCCTGATTGTTCAGTAAAAAACCGGCCTGGGCAAAAGCTGAGATCATCAACCCGTTCCATGCAGTAAGTATTTTTTCATCCCGCAGGGGGGCAGCCCTTTTGTTTCTTTCCTTATAAAGCTTTGCTTTAGCAGTTGAAATAGTTTTAAAAAGTACCTCTTCTGATACTCCAAGTTGCTTTGCACTATTTTTTAAGGATGTTTTTACATTTAAAATATTTCTTTTTTCAAAATTACCGGATTCAGTTACATCATAATAGTGGATCACTCTATCAGCATGTTTTTTTTCCAATGCTGCCCTAATTTCTTCAGGTGTCCATGTGAAATAGTATCCTTCATCGTTCTCACTTTCATGAGTCTTGCTGTCAGCATCAGTTGCAGAGAAAAATCCTCCATCATGTGAAGTCATATCTTTTTGAATATACAAAAGGGTTTCATCCACAATCTCTTTGAACAGTTTATTATCGGTAATTTGAAATCCTTCAAGAAATGCCACTGCTAATAAAGCATTGTCATAGAGCATTTTTTCAAAGTGGGGTACAAGCCATTTTGCATCGGTGGAGTACCTGTGAAAACCTCCGCCAACCTGATCATAAATGCCTCCCTGTGCCATTTTAACAAGTGTCTGTTCGGCCATGGCAAGTAAAACTTTATCTTCTGTTTTGTAATAGAACCTTAATAATAGTCGTATGGGCATAGTGCTTGGGAACTTGGGAGCACCGGTTATTCCTCCGTTGGTTTTATCATAGCGGTTTTTAAAGTGCTTCATGCTGATTTGAAAAAGTTGTTTCGGCGACACTTTACCGCTTTTTGCAGGGGAAAGCGTTTTTTGTATGGCATTGGTAATATCAATTCCAGCCTGCTGAATTTGTTCTGGATTCTTATCATAATACTCTTTGATTTTATGAAGTATTGTTAAAAAGCCTGTCTGTACACCATAGTCACCATCTCTTGCTGGAAAATAGGTACCGCCATAAAAAGGTTTTCTATCTGGAGTAAGCCAGACAGTCATTGGCCAACCGCCTCTTCCTGTAATTGTCTGGACAGCATTCATATAGATGGAATCTATATCCGGGCGTTCTTCACGATCAACTTTAATGGCAATATAGTTTTCATTAATATAGGTTGCAATTTCAATATCTTCAAAAGATTCATCCTCCATGACATGACACCAGTGACAGGTGGAATACCCAACAGAGAGAATCAGAGGCAATCCTTTTTTTCTGGCAGTGTCAAAAGCTTCATTTCCCCACGGATACCAGTTAACCGGATTATGGGCATGCTGCAGCAGGTATGGGCTTGTCTCTAAAAAAAGACGATTGGTGTATTTTGCCCATCCGGTTTGATCAAGGTGTTTAGTCCGTGGTTTATATGAGCTGCCTCTTTTATCTCTCATAATTTGAAATTTCATAGTAAGTTCCATATCTATTCCTTTTGCTTGCTTTGTTGTGTGCAGACTTAGACTACCAAGGCTGCCCGTGGCAGTTTATATGAAAGTTCATCCAAACGACTGCAATGATAGACTTTCTAAATTTGTTGTGGCCGATGCAGTAATTCTGCTATAGGTAATCCTCCTTTGGCGGATTAAAATACCCATGGATAAGATCAGGAAACAGTTTTGCAAGTTTTTTGATGATATACTCCATTCCAAGGGGGCTGCTTGTTCCACCTGCTTTGTCCATGATGTTGAAATAGGCAAGGGGGTCATAATTTAAGTTGCGCCACTGGATCATTCTTACAGGGTATCTTTCCAGAAATTCTGTTAATGCTTTAAATTCATATTCTGAATCTGTTA
>JAYEHB010000147.1:0-2307 GCA_034659375.1 Thermodesulfobacteriota bacterium | reverse complement strand
TTGCGTTTGCGGTAAATTTTTGTCCTGTCTCCTGTTCATGCTGTACCATCAGCTCTGCTGTTTCATTTTCTGTAAAACCCCCAAGCCTTAATGATTTTGCCTTTATATTAAACGCACTTCCTCCGGTAATGATGCTTTTTTCCATGTCAGAATGAATCCTGTAATCACGAATATCCCTGACACCGCATAAAATTATTGATGATGGAAACCTTGCCGGCCGGTTGTTATACCCTTCTCTGATCTGCCTTAAAATTGAAATCAGTGTATCACCAACAAGGGAGTCAATTTCATCAATTAAAAGTACCACAGGTTTTTCCATATGTTCACACCATTGAGCAACCATTTCAACAAAAGCTGCAAAGGGGCCTGATGAGTTAAGAACACTTTCCCAGTTCTCCTGGAAAAAACTGTCATTAAAAAGCCACTTTATCTGGGATGCAAGCCTTGAAAGAATTGCACGCATTGCCTGTTCAACATTTTCCCGGGCAGCCTGGGCAGGTTCTACATTAATGTAAACAGATGCATACACACTTTTTTTATTCAAATGATCAGCAAGGGCATTTAATGAGGTTGTTTTACCTGTCTGCCTGGGTGCATGCAGGATAAAATATTTTTTCTGGTCAATGAGGAGTTCAATATCTTCAAGATCAAATCTCTTTAATGGAGACAATGTATAATGATCATTTGAATTTACAGGCCCTGCTGTGTTAAAAAACCGCATTGTTTACATCCCCATAGAGACATTCTATTAGTTTTATATGCCTTAAATAAATTTTTTGTTCTTAAAAACATCAAAGCCAGATAACCTCAATCTCTTTATTTTGTTCTTTAATCTGTTCACGTTTGCCAACCTTTTCCCAATCCTTTACTTCACTGCGGCTGAATATAACAAGCCAGCCGTTGTTAAGGCTTAAACGATCCAGATACCCTGCAAGCTGCCTGCGACCACGCTCTAATGCTTTGGCTGAGCTTAATTTCAGTTCAAAGGCAAACCGCTCATCAGCAAACTCTATGCAGAGATCAAGGCGGCCAAGCCCGGCAGCATACTCCCGGCTGATGATACCGCCGCTGTTGACAATGCGTTGGAGCCATGCCATAAAAAGAAGGTGGTGAGCAGCTTCTGTATAGGTTTTACGTTTTGTTACAAGCTCACTGTGTTCCTTATAAAATTCAATATAGGCTTCAATGACTTTATTGATATCAAGTCTGCCATTTTCTTTTATGTACCAGGCTGGATTCTGACCAAGGGTGTCCTGGCGGTAAAGTATCAGTTCCCTTGGTATAACTTCTCTGTAAATGGGATTGGCTATTTCAAGTCCATGGATTCCCTGCCGTATCAAACCAAGATCTATGAGATATTGTCTGTCATCCGGCTGGATTTCCGGTTTATTTGCATCATTCTCCCCCACAAGAATTGTTTCAATTATGTTGGCGACCCTGACTTCGGTCAGTTTATCTGCAAGTTGATCAAGGTGGGTTTCACTTCTTAGAATAAGATTTTCCTTTGCCTGATCCATCATCTCTTTTGTGATACTTTTTGACCTGTCACGCCCCTGTTTCATTTCAAAACAGGTTTCATAACAAAGAGCATTTACAAGCCAAGGCTGGCCATTGGTGTAATACCATACAGCATCTTTTGCGTTTGCGGTAAATTTTTGTCCTGTCTCCTGTTCATGCTGTACCATCAGCTCTGCTGTTTCATTTTCTGTAAAACCCCCAAGCCTTAATGATTTTGCCTTTATATTAAACGCACTTCCTCCGGTTATTATGCTCTTTTCCTTATCAGAATATATTCTGTAATCACGGATGTCCCTGACACCGCACAAAATAATAGAATGTGGGAAATTTTCCGGGCGGAGATCATATCCAGATCTTATTTGACGTAATAGTGAAATCAAGGTATCTCCCACAAGTGAATCAACTTCATCTATTATTAAAACCAGTGGTTTTTTTAAAATTGAACACCAGGAAGTCAGCAGGCTTAAGATTGCTGTTTCATACTGGTTTTCTTTTAATAAAGAATCAATGTGCCGGGCAGGAAATTGGTCTTTAAGATGAATTCCGGCTCTTATTGCAATGGTGCTGAGGATGGCGCTCATACCCCGTTTAACGTTTTCCCTGGCAGTTTGGGCGGATTCAATATTTATATATAGACATAAATACTCTTGACCCAGATTTAAATATTTCATTAAA
Source organism: Thermodesulfobacteriota bacterium (assembly GCA_034659375.1). Classification (GTDB taxonomy): domain Bacteria; phylum Desulfobacterota; class Desulfobacteria; order Desulfobacterales; family Desulfobacteraceae; genus DATFJZ01. Next base: position 114 of record JAYEHB010000147.1, on the reverse strand, counting down.
GCCAGCATCGAGGTTGTCTTGCCTGTCTGCCTGGGTGCATGCAGGATAAAATATTTTTCCTGGTCAATGAGGAGTTCAATATCTTCAAGATCAAATCTCTTTAATGGAGACAAT
>JAYEHB010000146.1:0-2309 GCA_034659375.1 Thermodesulfobacteriota bacterium | reverse complement strand
GACGTTGCATTCGAGTAGTTCTTGCAGCCATAGTTATACCACCAATGGCGGAAACTATCGCATGCAAATTCACTGGTATCACGACTCGTTCCCACTTGAATATACCCGATATTGAGCTGTAAGTCATTTTAAAGCGTAAGAGTATTTTGTAATTATGTCACTGAAAGACTGTTTGCGCAAATGACTGATTTTATATCAAATATTAGCCATCGCCATAAAGCTAACCATCGACAACAGCGTAAGAGTATTTGTATCTTATCATATGAGCTCAAAGAAGTGTGTCAAATAAGGCATTTGACATAATGATCAAAGTACATTATTATGTAATGTTATCATATGTAATTTGATCATTATGGATAGCAACTCACTCCCCAAATGTTTGGCCAGTGCCTCATATTCGTTTATTTGGGACTGCGTAGCATACTAATGATAGTTTCTGACCTTCAGGTTATGTGAGGAGGCCAAAATGGGCGAAGATGGGGTGCTGGCCGAAGATTTACGTGGATTATGAGCCAAACCATAAGGGGGATAAACTACTCTGACACTACTTTTTTCTTCTATGTCGCCCCTTTTTACCTCTGTTTTTACCCCTGCCTCCTCTTTTACTTCTGCTTCTGCTGTCCGATGGAGCCATTTTCACAAGTTTAGGGTCAAATCTTGCAATAATTTCAATGAGATCCTTCTGCTGCTCCATGACCTGCTCAATATTTTTGTATGCCATTGGTATTTCATCAAGTCCTGCTGAAATAAGTGTAACCCCGTTTTTTATCAGCAGATTATTCAGATCACTCCATTCAAACTGCTTTATGGCTGCATTACGGCTCATCCTTCTGCCGGCACCATGGGCAGCAGAATTAAGGGCTTTTTCATTGCCAAGTCCCTTTACAACAAAACCAGGGGATGCCATGGAGCCTGGGATAATACCAATAACTCCTCTTAAGGCAGGGGTTGCCCCTTTTCTGTGAACTATCACCTCCCTGCCGTCAAACTGCTCCTTCCAGGCAAAATTATGATGATTTTCCAGAGTTAACAGTGATTCTGCTCCAATATTTTGCAGCACAGCCTGGTGAATGATCTCATGATTCCCAGATGAATATCTTCCCATCAGCTCCATTGCCATCCAGTACTCCTGCCCCTCGGACTTTTGCATATCAAGCCAGGCAAGGTTATTTAAACCTTTGGAAAGCTCTGGATGGAGATGTTTTGCAATGGAACTGTAATGACTCGCTACACTTGCTCCTGCACCTCTGCTTCCGCTGTGTGTCAAAAAGGCAAGATACTCTCCCTTTGCAAGACCAAGTTCATCTTTTTTTAAAACCAATCTTCCAAATTCGGCAAAATGATTGCCTGATCCACTGGTCCCAAGCTGTTTCCACGCTTTATCCTTCAAACCTTTTGTCACACTGCAAAAAGACCAGTCTTCATCCATAACCCTGTGCATCTTTGGCTGTAAGAATTGTTTACCAACACCAAACAGAGTCTCAACTTCAAGGGCAATCTTGAACCTTTCGTGATTTTCTTCAGACTTTTCATACTCTTTATAGGGGATATCAAGTATGCTCATCTTCATTCTACAGGCAATATCCACACCAACGGCATAGGGAATAACAGCATTGTCCACAGCAAGAACTCCGCCTATGGGCAGCCCATAACCTTTATGGGCATCAGGCATGAGGGCACCCCTTACAGCCACCGGAAGGGAGCAGGCATCATCCATCTGTGCAACGGCAGCAGGATCAATATCACTGCCCCATATTTCATAGGGCACAGGCCGAATATTTATATTTGATTTTTCTTTTTTCATTTTTTATTTTTTCCTGTTGCAACTCTTTAAATTTCCAATTATAATTAAACATTGAATACCGGGTAATAGAAAAATAGAACAACAAAAGCAGATAAAAAGGCTTTGACAGTGGAACAAGCAGATTGCAAAAAAAACATACGAACCTTTATCGCAATACCCTTTCCAGAAAAGATTATTCTTTTTTTAATGAAAATTCAAGAAAAAATAAAAACAAAAAAATTTAGAGCATCATGGAGCAAAGTGAATGCAATGCATCTTACGCTGAAGTTTATTGGAGATACCAGGCAGAACGATATTGACAAAATCATACAGGCCATGGAGCAGACAGCAGAATTCAACTCGCCTTTTTCCCTGTCAGCAGGAGGTGTGGGGCTCTTTCCGATACATTTTTCTTAACAATCACCAATACATGTTACCGATTGTTAACTGCATGGAATTTGCATTCCATGGGTGCATCTACCAAAGCTTGCAAAAAAACTGCAAGCACTTAAGTATCTTAGAGTTA
>JAYEHB010000145.1:0-2315 GCA_034659375.1 Thermodesulfobacteriota bacterium | reverse complement strand
ACAGGTTAACAGTTCACCGTTACTGAGATACACGGCGCAAAAGTATCTGCCATTCATTTGTTTTCACATTTTTGTTATTAATAATCATTGCACTTTGTTTTTGTTTTCGACCTTTTGCTGTAACGCAACACGCAATCTAAGGAATTTGAACAAGTAATCTCAGAAATTTGTTTTTATTCCCAAATTGCTATTTTTATTTTTTATCAACTTGATTTCATATGAAAATTAAATGAGTGTACCCTTTTTGCGTTTTGACTTTGCTGAAAATATGAAGTCAAATGATGTATCCTGATGTTGCTATCGTTGATCCCTCTCTTACTCAATCCATGCCAAAGAATGTTACAGCATTTACAGGAATGGACGCTTTAACCCAGCTCATTGAATCTTTTGTTTCAAAGAGTGCCAATCCTTATACAGATGCTCTGTGTAAAGACGGGATTGCCAGAATTTCCCGGTCATTTAAATCTGCCTTTGACAATGGTGAAGACCTTAATGCACGAACAGATATCTCCCTGGCAGCTCTTTTCAGCGGTATTGCCCTTGCAAATGCAAAACTTGGTGCGGTCCACGGGATTGCAGGTCCCATGGGGGGAATGATCAAAGCTCCCCATGGTCTTATCTGTGCAAGGCTGCTTGCCCTTGTCATGGAGGAGAATGTAAAACAGCTTAGGAAAAATGATTCACACTCTTCTGCATTGATAAAATTTCAGGAAGTGGCAGGGCTTTTAACTGCTGATAAAGAGGCTGCAATAGAGGATGGTACTGAATGGATAAGAGATCTTGTAAAATATATGAAAATCCCCTGCCTGTCAGATTTTGGGCTCGATCGTGCTGTCTGCCGGTCACTTGGAGACAAAGCACTTAAGACAAGCAGCATTAAAGGAAATCCCGTTGAACTAACCAGAGAGCAGATTACAGCTATACTTGAAAAAAGGTAACTATTCAGCAAAAACAATAGTCTCAAAGATAGTTTTTTAGACACTCCATCTTAGTTTTTTAATTCTTATTTTCGTGTTTTTTGGCAAAAGAATTAATAAACCCGTTTGCGTGTGACCTTTAGGTTAGATTCTGGCTTGTCCAGGTTAGGTCTTCTTCTTTTTTGTGTCAGAACGGCTGTCGGAAGCAACAACAAGAAGCAGGCCAATTAGTGGAGTCAACATCACAGAACAGAAAAAATAACCCCAGAAACCAAATTTTCTATTTTTGCCCAATAAGGCAACCAGATAACTTAAAAAGAGCATACACAACATCATCAATATCCACATAAATCCTCCTGTTTTAATCCTCGATAACCATGCTCAGAGCATGCCGGTTATTTACTTTTTATAAAGATGGTGTAAAACCCCTATTCCTTCAGGGTAGGGGTTGTTGACCTGTTTCCAACTCCGGCTCTTCCGTAATACTGTCTTCCGTGTCATTGTTGTTGTCGGGAACAATCGGGTTCAGCGGTTCCACACTAAGTGAAGAGCCTCCGGCATCTGCGTTAAAAATAATCGGCAGTCCATTTTTTCCACCACCAACAATAATAACCTTTGTATTGGGAGATTGTGCTAATTCAAGGGTAGCCATAATCCCTTTCCACTTCAAAAGTTCCGGTGAAAGGCTTTCGGTAATAATATTTTGATACTGCCTTATGCCTATAGCATCTTTTTCTTTTCTTTCGATTTCCCGCTCCGCTTTTTTGACCCTGAATTCATACTCAAGGTATTCCTGCCGCTGTTTCAATTTCATTTCAATTGCTTCGTTGATCAGATCCGGCAGCACAATAGTTTCAACAATAATATCATCATAGATAATGGGAACACGACCGGTTTCTTCAATGACTTCAATAAGTAAGTTGTCCTGAATCAGATGTCTTGCTGTGGTATATATTTCCTCTGGTCTGTAGTCGCCAACGACCTCTCTGACAGAAGATATTATGGAAGGAATAATAATCTTATCCCGATAGTCGGGCCCCACTCTTTTATGCAATACCGGCAGCTCAGACCTGATAAGATGAAATCTTATGGAAACATCAACTTTTATGGTAAGACCATTTTGGCTTAAAACACTGACTGACTGTTTTTTTTCCTGAATACGGATGTCATAATCATATATCTTATTCCATGGGAAAATTATATTCATCCCTTCATCACAAATTTTGTCTATCACCGTTCCCTTATTAAAAATACGTTTGAATAAGACACCGGCATGCCCTGGATAAATGGTAATGAAGATGTAATCGAACATGAATATAAGGATGAATAACAAAATCAGTAAAGTTGTAATAATAATCCATAGTTTTTCTTTAATTCTTTTGATAATTCTTTTGATAA
>JAYEHB010000144.1:0-2318 GCA_034659375.1 Thermodesulfobacteriota bacterium | reverse complement strand
ATACAACTTCAATATTGTCCTGTAATGAGACATATTCTTCAATCTTAAGTTTTAAATTATCTATTGAAAACATTTTTAGTTTTAATATAAACCAAATAAGTATAGGAACAAAGTGGAAACAATAACATTATGAGCTAATAATATTTGCTGATTATTTGATTTTTGAAGTTAAAATTCTGCTGATACTTAAAAGCATTATCAGACCCAGGCCAAAAGTTACAAAACCGGACATCTCGTGTAAAAAACCCTGGGCAACCTCACCACCGTACATTGAGGCAAGAATTGCTGTAAAGGTCAGTCTTACGATGTTCAGTAAAATCGCAACTGGTGCTTTATCGGTTGTATACCGGAGCAATTTGTGTATGGAAAATTTGGATTTATCTTCCTGAAATTCCACTATCCACAAGAGTAGCTGCTGCTTTTCAAAGTGGAACAGTATCGGGATATCCAATTCCAGCCCTGCATCTGAGAGATGGTGTTTTTTGGTTTCCTGACGTGTAAAATCAATGGAAACGATCCTGCCCCAGTTCTGCTCTGCCTGGGGGAAACCACCGGAGCGTTTCTAAGGATCTTGATATCCTGCCTGATGGTGGTGTGTATAGCTCCGCCCCTTTGATTACATGGCTGTTTTTGATGATAATCAATTGAAAACACAAGCTTTTTGTTTAAAACTGTGCATAATATGCTTCCTTCTGCTGCGGAGAATCTGCCGGAGATCCTGCACAGCTTAAAATTCATACGCTGAAATATCTATTACAATCAACCGGGGATGTCAAGAAAAAAAATTTTTAAGTGTTAAGATAATATTGGTATTTTTACAAAAGACCCTAACTGGGTATTTTGAAAACAAAAGATCAAGTGATTTTAGAGCCGATCCCAAGTTACTAAAAGCCATTTCCAGATAGGAACGACACTGATGTTATTGTCCAATTGGGCTTCATCATCCCAGGTGACAATTGTGCCGGAATGGATTGAAAATTCTTCCATGGCACTTTGCAATCCGCGGTATTCCCGATCAAATGTTTTTTTATCTGTCTGGGGAATACGGGTGTACCCAGACGGTGATGCGGGATTTCAACATGTTCATTGTTGGACCTTTCTTCATACACTGATCACAAGTTCTGAATATTGGCTGAACATTTGATCGGATGTCAGGATTGGGATTTTTTCTGATACAGATTGAGCAATTAACATCCGATCAAATGGATCTCTGTGATGCAAAGGTAATTTATATACTTCCGCAGCATGGCTTGCCAGTATCGGAAGATCACTGAAACCGCTTTTGGAAATGGCAGATACAAACTCTATTGGATTTCCTTCTAATTTGCCTATTTTAGTTTTAATTGCTATTTCCCAAATTGAAGCTGCGGATACGAATATTGTTTCGGCGTCAAGCATTATTTTTCTGGCATCGTGCGTTAAACGTTCGCTGTCTATAACAGACCAGATAAAAATTTGCGTATCAATCAAAAGTCGCATGCGTTGCCTTCAAATTCTGAAAGAATGGTTTCCGGCAAAGGATCATCGAAATCGCTTGATATTTTAACTTTTCCTTTTAATACGCCAAAATGTATGTTTTTTTTTATTTCTGAAATTTTCGAAATTTTAGCTACCGGTTTATCACTTTTTGTTAGAATTATCTCCGCGCCTGTTTCAATTGTTTCAATAAGCTGTGATATTGGCAGGTTACTTTCTGAAATATTGATTGTTTGTGTAATCATTTGTATCCTCCTTTAATTTTATCGCTTCCATGAGGAACACATTTTCTTTTTTTTTAAAGCAACTATTCCTCTGATAGCTTCTATATAACCACCTCTGAAAGATCATCGGCACTGCCTGCGGCAAAGAGCAGGCCGGTTTTTTTGTCGGTGATCAGTTCCTTGTGACCGCCCATGTCACTGATCACCAGGGCTTTTTCCATGGACATGGCTTCAAGGACTTTGTTCTGGACCCCTTGCAATGCGAAGCGGGATAACACAGAGATCAGTGCTTAAACGAACTCTTCGGCCTGCCTGCTTATATAATCCCCTGAATTTTCGACTTACAGGGTCTTTAAGCCGCTCGTAAACACGACTCAAATAATCCAGACGAAGAGATGCTTCAGAAGCGGATATGATGTCAAAACAAACCAGATAATCTAATTCTCTTTTCTGCTCTTTAAAGTAAATTTCAACATCATCCCGAGTCATGCCAAAGAACATATCTTCAATAGATGTATGATTAATGAGGGCATCCAGAATTCGTTTTCTCTCAGCCCGAAAGGCCTTTTCTGTCTCCTGATACCATTGCCAGATATAGATAATACTGACATGCTGCCC
>JAYEHB010000143.1:0-2318 GCA_034659375.1 Thermodesulfobacteriota bacterium | reverse complement strand
AGTTTATTGCTCTTGGGGCACGCCTTAAAAATTGCAGTTCAATTACAACCCTGGGGCTTTACCCCAACTTTTCCGATTATACTGCAAAAGAGGCTGAACTTATAAAAAATGCAGATAAAATCTTTTATCCAACAGCATTTTATGCAGATCTTTTCAATGCCATGGGCAAAAAAACCTTTCCAAGTTTTCATACCTACAAATTTGCCCAGGACAAGATCAAACAGACAGCCATGTTTAAACTGCTTGATATACCACATCCTGAAACAAGGATTTTCTACGGTAAAAAACAGAAAAAAAGAATACTTGATTACTTTCAATTTCCTTTTATTGCAAAGGATGCCAGGGGTTCATCCATGGGAAACGGAATATATCTTATTGAGAACCCAAAGCAGCTCTTAGATTACCTTGAAAAAGACGGCCCTGCCTATATTCAGAAATTCCTTCCTGTAAAGAGAGATATGAGAATCATAATTATTGGCAGAGAACCAGTGCTGTTTTACTGGAGAGTTGCCCGGAAAAATGAATTCAGAACCAATATCTCCCAGGGCGGAGAGATCAGCTTTGCCCCCCTGCCCCAGCAAGCCATTGACCTGGCTCTAACAACTGCAATAAAATGTGGATGGGATGATGTAGGAATAGATGTTATTGAGTATAAAGAAAAATTCCTGATCCTTGAAGCCAATATGAAATATGGGAGAAAAGGATTTAGAAAAGCTAATATCAATTACAAAAACCTTCTGGAAAGCCTGATAACAGCAGGGAAAATATAGGACTTGCAAAATAAAAAAAAATTATATAAGGTATATGATATTTATTATTCAATAACTCAACTTTCTGGATTGTTCATGTTAAGGCTTGGACGCTGCGTTGTTCCTGCAATCAGGATATATGGCCGACGTTAGAACCAAACCCCATAAAGCCCTTTTTGGTTCTGGCTTGTCCAGGTTAGGATCCCAGTATTAAGGCCATTATTTTTTGACAACAAGGAGATACCCATGCCAGAACAAAAAGCAGACTCCACCAATGAAATTCTCTTAATTTTATGCAAATCTGTTCAAAAAGTATTAAAAAAAGCTTCAGCCCAGGAGATCACATTTTCACCACTTGTACAAAAAATAAACAAAACATGTTTAAAACCTGACATTGGATGCTTTACAGTCTTTGAAGGAGGAATTTCCGGACTTTTAATCATGAATTTTTCTGCTAAAGCTGCCCTTGACATTTACAGAAGCTACATGCTCAACATGGGAATGCCTGAAGATGAACTCTCGATTCTTCATACATCAGATGATGTTGCAGATGTATTGGGAGAACTTATGAATCAGACAATGGGTCATTTCCAGACTGATCTTCGACATGAACTCCACGTCTCCGTCAACCAGAACCAACCCAAAATGCTGGTGATCAATAAGGATATCCACATTTCAATTGATACCCAGATAGATAATCCACAATACAGACGGGTTTCATTTGAAACAGAACGCCACCGTCCTTTTTATCTGGAACTTGGAATTGAGAAAACAATATTTGAACCTCTGTTCCCCTTTGAAAAAGAGAAACACGAAGACATTGAAGATATTCTCACCCAGGCCCGGGAAAAACAGGAGAAAGAAAAGCCCATAAAAAATGATACCACTGAACAAGCTGACGACGACTTTATGAAAGAGATTGGATTGTAGTATTATCGAAATAACCGTAGGGGCAGGCCCCCGTGCCTGCCCTCGTGCCTGCCCTCGTGCCTGCCCAAATGATCGGCAACCACAAAAAACAGGGCAACCACAGGGGGTTGCCCCTACTGGTGTACGATTATCCTGTCGTCATTTTTTGAGACGTATATTTTGCTTTTTCAATCGCCCATGGTTTTTGAATAGGATACCATATTTCTTTGCAATCAATCAGGAAAACTGTTATTAACCTCAACAAACTGATCAATATCGGATAGAAACAAATCCATGAGATAAGGGTCAAAATGTTTACCTCTCTCCTGTTTGAACAATTTCTCTATCCTCTCAATGGACCAGACATCCTTATAACATCTTTTATGGCTCAACGCATCAAACACATCTGCAATGGCTGCAATTCTTCCATAGATATGGATATTCTCCCCGGCAAGCCCCTGGGGATAACCTGTACCATTCCATTTTTCATGATGCTGCCAGGCAACAATGGCAGCGGTCTTCATTATCTGACGTTTTGAATTTTTAAGTATATAGTACCCTGTCTCTGCATGGGTTTTTATTATTTCAAACTCTTTGGCAGTTAATTTGCCAGGCTTGTGGAGAATTGATTCAGGGGTACCTATTTTCCCGATATCATGC
>JAYEHB010000142.1:0-10133 GCA_034659375.1 Thermodesulfobacteriota bacterium | reverse complement strand
CAACGCAGGAGACGGGCAAAAAGACAAGCAAGATGCGTGGATTATTTTTTGGAAGATCCCTAAGCACCTGAGCCTCGTTCCCAAGCTCTATTCTTAGGAACGAAAGGAGAAAATATATAAAATTAAATATGGTTTGGCATGTTTTTTGGATAAAAATCAATACAAGAGATCAATTAAGATTTAATAAAATTTTTTAAATTCAATTTAGTTGATTGGCGGATTAATTAAGGGTGTTGAAAAACGAGATCGATTTTCTCACCTTGGATTAATAATTTTTTATATGAAATCCACATGGTTGGAGCATGGTAGCTGTTTTCGGCCATAACTAAGAATGGGTCGAAGATGCGGAGCCAGCTGCCATGATTTCAGTCTGTTCTGCGGAGTTTTATATGAAAATATAACCTTGAAATGAAGTTGTGCCATTATGCTTGAAAAAAAATGTGACAAAAATATTGCCCGTACAATTAAGCTGGCACAACAGATGATTCAGCTTGCCAAAGATGGTGATGAGCATCGGGAAGATTCTGCATGCGGAGTGCTTTATGGTATTCTGATCGATTCCGGATACAGGCTTTTAAACCTTGCTCAAAAGGAAAAACAGCACCATATTGAGAAAGGCTGGTGGAATGAAAAAATTAAGGAGAAAATTTAAAATGAAAACTTATGTTTGTTCGGTATGCGGTTATTCATACTATGGTTTTGAGACTTTAATTGGTAAAATTAAGGTCAGAAAATTGAGAAGTTTAATATAAAATTTTTCAGGAGATGGTATTATGTATTTCAAGCAGATTGCTGTTAAGGGAATGGGATGTCTCTCGTATCTGATCGGTTGTCCACAAGGGAAGGTTGCCTGTGTGGTCGATCCCAAAAGAGATGTTCAGGAGTATATAGAGCTTGCTCGTGACAACGGTATGAAAATCACCCATATTTTTGAAACCCATGTTCACGCTGATCACGTCAGTGGTAACCAGGAGTTGCGTTCACGTACCAATGCCGAGATCTGTTTCATGGAAGATACCCCTGTCACCTTCAAGCATACGGCTTTGAAAGAGGGGCAAATCATGAAGTTTGGCAATGCAAAACTGGAGTTTCTGAAAACACCGGGACACACCCCAAACTCCATGTCCATCCTGGTCACCGACATGACACGCAGTATGGAACCATGGCTGGTGCTGACCGGAGACTGCCTCTTTGTAGGAGACATCGGTCGTCCTGATCTTGCCGGTGAAGAACTTCTTGAAGAGCAGACCCTGAATCTCTATAACTCCCTTTACAATAAACTGGGTAAAATGGCGGATAACATTGAAGTGTTCCCGGCACATGGGGAAGGGTCACTCTGCGGTAAGGGGATGAGTGCAAAATCAAACTCAACCATTGGTTTTGAAAAGCAGAACAATGCGGTTTTAAATCTATCCAGGGAGGCATTTGAAAAACAGATGAAACAGAGTTTTCCAGAGCGTCCCAAAAGTTTTGCCCATATAATACACACCAATGCAAACGGGGCACCGCTGCTTGACAGGTGTCCCATTGCTTTGGACATGAGTCCGGCACAGGTAAAGGCACAGATGGATCGTGGTGCACTGGTACTGGATACCCGTGATACTGCGGCTTTTGGTGGCGTTCATATTCACAATTCCATTAATATTGGATTTGAAAATCAGACTGCTAACTGGATCGGCATGGTGATCGAACCTACTGTGCAGCTTATTTTGATCGTTTCCGATGAAAAAGCCTATGAAGCAATGAATATACACCTTCACAGGATCGGATATGACAACATTATTGGTTATCTCTACGGCGGTATTGCAGCATGGCAGGAGGCGGGGCTTCCCATTGGACAGCTGTGGCAGATTTCAGCGGAGAACCTTCACCGCAAAATAGAAAGCAATAGATGTGAGTATCTGTTAGATGTGAGAACACTTGCGGAATGGGCTACCGGTCACATTGACCAGGCAACTCATATGCCGTTACCGGCATTGCTCAATCAGGTGCCGGATATTCCAAAGGACAAAGAAGTGATTGTCACCTGTGGAATGGGATATCGGGGAAATATTGCGGCAAGCTTCCTCCAGAGCCAGGGTTTTGAGCATGTGAACAGTCTGGCAGGTGGAATGAATGCATGGATTAACAGCGGGCAGTCTGTCACCGGTAGTGCATAAGGAATCCGGCAGTAGCTAATTCTCCAGGACGCTTTTTGCCTTTTAGCTCGTCTTCTTTTTGTTACGTTAAAGGGCAGATATTTAAATATCTGCCCTTTACACACCTTGAACATGAGTTGATTGTCCGGGGTAAAAATGATTGGAGCTGTTGAACTTATTTTTTCTGTTTTAAAACTTATTTTATTGTTTCATATGAAACAATTATGTCTTGAGGCACTGAGACGATTTAGTTCTAACTCTTTGAAGAAACTGCTTTGGATATTGCTGGTTTTAATGTTTTTCCTGCCTTGTTTGTTAAATGCCCGGGACATTTTGACAGTGATAGTTGCAGAATCTTTGTATTCCAAATCCGTTGATGGTAGATTACGGGGACCTGTAATTCAGTTGATTGAAATGATTTTTGCAGATACGGATTTGTCTGTGAAGACCGTACCATCCTTGATCTGATTATCAGAATGCTGAACCGAGGACGTGCGGATTACGGTATTGATAAAAAAAATTGAAGAAGAAAAATAACTATTAACTATCTAAGGAGGAAAACAATGGAAGATAAAATTCTTGAATCAATGAAACAAGCAGGAAAAGCAGTTCGCCCCGGAGATATTGCCAAGGCCATTGGCATTGAATCAAAGGATGTGTCAAAGGTGATTTCAAAACTTAAAAAAAGCGGGAAAGTGATATCTCCAAAGAGATGTTACTATTCATTGCCCGATGAAATTTAAAATGAGGATGAAAGATTTTTTACCTTAAATGGTGCAATCAAGTTCCTTAACCCATGGGACGTAAGGGGCACGGAAATTAATAAATCTGCACAAAAGGCAAGCCGGACTGTAGATTTATTTTTTACAGGGGCCCTAAGTTCTGTGCAATTAGTTGACGAATGTGTTTTGTTTGTTAGCAATTAATAAAAAAAAGGATCATATTTATGGACGTAGTATTACTTTCAAGGCTTCAGTTTGCCGCTGCAACCATGTTTCATTTTTTATTTGTACCCCTGACGCTGGGGTTGTCAGTTATCATTGCCTGGATGGAAACCCAATATGTAAAGACAGGAGATGAGACCTATCTCAGGATGACTAAATTCTGGGGCAGACTCTTTCTTATCAATTTTGCCGTTGGTGTCGTCACTGGTATAACCCTTGAATTTCAGTTTGGAACCAACTGGTCCAGATACTCAGAATATGTGGGTGATGTGTTTGGCTCCCTTCTTGCCATTGAGGCTACCATGGCATTTTTTCTGGAGTCAACCTTTATAGGTATATGGGTCTTTGGCTGGAAAAAACTCTCCCCCAAGGTCCATGCAGCAGTTATGTGGCTGGTGGCGGGAGCAGGCAATATCTCTGCTGTCTGGATTTTAACTGCCAATGGATTTATGCAGAACCCCGTTGGTTACACCATCAGGAACGGCAGAGCTGAGATGACAGATTTTTTCGAACTTCTCTTTAACAAGTTCAGTATACTGCAGATCTTCCATATGCTCCCGGCAGCCCTGGTTCTTGGAGCCTTTTTTGTCATGGGCATCAGTGCATGGCATCTTTTGAGAAAACAGGAGATTGATCTTTTTACAAGATCATTTAAAATTGCACTCTATTTTGGACTGGCTGCTTCCATTGCCGTTGCCGTTGAAGGTGACCTCCACGCCACCCATGTTGCCGAGGTGCAGCCTGCCAAACTTGCAGCCATGGAGGCACACTGGGAAACCAGTGCCAAAGCTCCCATTCTCCTCTTTGCCATTCCAAGCCAGGAAAAGGAGGGTAATATTGTGGAGTTTGGTGCCATTCCCGGCGTGCTGAGTATCCTTGGCTACCATGATGTGAATGCAGTTGTAAGGGGACTTAAGGATTTTCCAAAGGATGAACGTCCCCCTGTCTTTTTAACTTTTTTAGGATTCAGAACAATGGTTGGACTGGGAACCTTATTTATTATTCTCACCATTTACGGCTGGTTTAAGCGCAATAAGCTTCTTGAAGTCCCGGGCTATCTTAAAATTATGCTCTACTCCATCCCTTTACCTTATATTGCCATTGAAATGGGCTGGGTGGTGGCAGAAGTTGGGAGGCAGCCATGGATTGTTTATGGAATTATGAAGACATCTGATGCAGCATCTCCTATGGCAGGTTACCAGGTGATGATCTCCCTTATAGGTTTTATTGTTGTTTATGGATTACTTGGAGCCGTGGGCTTTTTTCTCATGGCGAAAAATGCCGTAAAGGGACCTGAACCTGCATCTGCATCTGACCCTGAACTTAATTTTCAACCTGAAAATGTTTAAAATAGAGGAGTAAAGATTATGGTTTTGCAAACTATCTGGTTTTTTCTCTGGGGGCTTTTGTGGGCTCTCTTTTTCATGACCGATGGCTTTGATTTCGGCATAGGCACCCTTTATCCCTTTCTTGGTAAGAGTGATACTGATAAAAGGATAATGATTAACTCCATGGGGCCCTTGTGGGACGGCAACGAAGTATGGCTCATAACTGCAGGCGGAGTAACCTTTGCAGCCTTTCCCAAGGTTTATGCTGTAATGTTCTCAAGCCTTTACGCTCCACTTATGCTTATTCTCTTTGCCCTGATTTTAAGGGGAGTCTCCTTTGAATTCAGAGGCAAGATTGACAATCCAGGCTGGAAAAGAATCTGGGATGCATGTATCTTTGTGGGCAGCGTCACCCCGGCACTTCTCTTTGGAGTTGCCTTTGCAAATATTTTCAGGGGGATTCCCGTTGACGGCCAGGGCATCTACCATGGCAACCTTCTCATGCTGCTCAACCCCTATGGTCTGCTGGGAGGAATCCTTTTTCTTCTGCTTTTCATGGTCCATGGTGCAAACTGGCTTGCCGTTAAGACAGAAGGAGATCTCCAGGAACGGGTAATAACCCTTGCCCATAAACTGTGGCTTGCACTGGTGCCTGTTGCTGTGATTTTTCTTATTGCAAGTGCTTTTGCCACTGATCTTTATCATAATTACCTTGAGATTCCAGTCCTGTTCCTGATTATATTTGTCACAGTGGCTGCTCTTCTGGCAATTAAGTATTTCCTTGTTCAGAAACAATGGTTTAAAGCCTGGTTTTCTTCGGCCCTGGCCATTGTAGGTTCCATTTTCTTTGGTGTGACAGGACTTTTTCCCTCACTTTATCCGTCAAGCATTGATCAAAGCTTCAATCTCACAGCCTTTAATGCATCTTCAAGTCCCATGACACTTAAAGTAATACTCATTGTTGTGGTGATTTTTATTCCCATTGTCATTGCATATCAGACTTGGGCATACAACCTTTTCAAGGGTAAGGTCACTGAAGCTGACCTGGATTATGAAGAGGCATATTGAAGAGTCATAGTTGTATAACCGGTATGCCGGTAATATGAAAATTTAACAATAAATAAAAGGAGATTTTATTATGGACAAATATGTATGCGAACCTTGCGGTTATGTATATGACCCTGCAGAAGGTGATCCTGACAATGGTATTGATCCCGGGACAACCTTTGAAGATTTGCCTGATGACTGGGAATGCCCTGTTTGTGGGGTTGCCAAGGAAGAATTTGAAAAAGAATAAACACCTGAACGAAAACCGTTTTTTTTTCTAATATTTACGCCAGCAAAAAAAACGGTTTTCCCTGGAGCAGGATTTATAAATAATGGTAACGGTCAGGCAGTCTGGTTCATGGTGCCTGGCCGTTTTTATTGGAGATCTGTCTGTTGCCGGGTTTAATGGCTGGTGTAAAATGTGTGAGATGAAAAAATGGTTGATTTGAAAGATAAATTGGAGTCTATCTATTCAAAATATAATAAAAGGGAATATGTCGACCCTGATCCGCTTTTATTCCTGTATGACTATCATGAAACGAGAAATATTGAGATAGCAGGCTTGATTGCTGCCTGTTTTGCCTATGGGCGGGTTGAGCAGATCATGAAAACTATCGCCCTGATACTTGCAAAACTTAACCCTTCTCCTTTTGATTATCTCATGGATCGGACCAGGGATGATATTGCAGATGATTTTAAAGGATTTCGATACAGGTTTGCCAATGATCTTCACTTGACCAGCCTTTTATGGGGAATCAGGGAGGTCTTACACCGTTTTTCATCCCTTGAAAATTGTTTTTGTGCCGGGTGGTCACCTGAAGATAAGACTGTTCTGCCGGGATTGCTCTTCTTTTGTGACCAGATCAGGCAAGACAGGGAACTCGGACATCTTCTGGCAGATCCAAAAAAGAAGAGTGCCTGCAAAAGAAGCCATCTTTTTTTACGGTGGATGGTACGAGATGATCTGGTTGATCCTGGAATATGGGAGCATGTAAGCCCTTCCATGTTGATTATTCCGCTGGATACACATATGTATAAGACAGGCACTCTGTTTGGGTTTACCAGCAGAAAAAGTCAGGATATAAAAACAGCACTTGAAATTACACAGGGGTTTAGGATGATTTTACGGGAAGATCCTGTTAAATATGATTTTTGCCTGACCCGGTTTGGCATTAGAAAGGAATTGAGCATGGATCATTTACGCATGTTATCTTAATATTGAAAAATGAGTATAGGCATCGGGGCCGGTAAGTGTGCCTCACCTCAATTCCCTTAACCAGTCACAACTCAAGTTCTAAGGGCCATGGAAAAAATAAAATACACCATACGTCTTGTCTTTTTACCCGTCTTCTTCGTTGCATCAATGGGCACATATTTCAATATGCTCCCATTGATGCGCCTTGAAGACGGGCAAAAATACTGCGCCCTATTGGTGGATTTTAAAATTTCCATGGCCCTAAAGGTGAGATTTTAATTTAAAAAAAGTAAATATTCGGCTTATATTTACAAAAAAACATTGCATCTGATACACCAATGTGTCATTTTATATGGTCAATATGAATAATAAATTATTTTTTTAATTTCCCTAACGTCAATAACAAAAGCCTGACTCTGATTTTAATGTTCCATTGTGAGCTTTTTAATTCTATTTTATATTTGGAAAACCATACATGACTGATCTGACACATGTTAAAATAGATCATGATAATCTCAAAATAGATCATGATAATCTCAAAATAGATCATGATAATCTCAAAATAGATCATGACAATCTTAACCTTGTTTTTGACAATCTATGTACAGGAATTATTGCCCATACACCCCAAAGAATTATTACTTTTTTTAATAAAGAAGCTGAAAGAATTACCGGATATTCAAGAAAAGAGGTTGTTGGCAACGATTGTCATACTGTTTTTAATGCACCTTTTTGTGGTGAGAAATGCTCTTTTTGCCATGGTGCACCGGAGTTTCCGGCAAGAACAATAGAATATCCATTGAATATTGTCACAAAAGGCGGTTTCACCCGTCAGGTTGAAATGACTGTTTCTCCCATTATCAGCCAGGATAATGTATTACAAGGGGTGATTGCCTCTTTCAGGGATATGACCGAATCCTTTAATCTCTCTTTAAAAGCTGAAAACTTGTCGAATTTTGCAGGCATTATTGGTAAAGACAAAATAATGCAGAATATCTTCAGGCAGATTCAGGATGTTGCTCTGTACAAATATCCTGTCCATGTGTCAGGCGAAACCGGCACGGGTAAGGAGCGGGTAGCCTGTGCCATTCATGATATCAGCTCCTATGGCAATGGTGCTTTTGTGCCGGTAAATTGCGGAGCCATCCCTGAAGGGATTGTGGAGAGTGAATTGTTCGGACATGTGAAAGGTGCATTTTCAGGTGCAGTTAAAGATAGGAAAGGACGATTTGAGTTGGCCCATAAGGGCACACTCTTTTTAGATGAAGTGGCTGAACTGCCCCTGAAGACCCAGGTAAAGCTTTTAAGATTTTTACAGGAAGGAGCTTTTGAAAAAGTCGGTGGAGAAAAGAGAGTTTCTGTGGAAGTGAGAATTATCAGTGCAAGCAATAAAAATCTTAAAGATGAAATAAAGGCCGGTAGATTCAGGGAGGATCTTTTCTACAGGCTCAATGTGATTCCCATACACCTCCCACCATTACGGGAACGCAGAAATGATATTCCTCTTTTGGCTGCCCATTTTTTAAAGGAAGCTGAAGATGAGACCCCCTATGCTGTTCCCAAGCTTGCCGACAGCAGCCTTGATCTCATGCTCGATTACCATTGGCCTGGAAATGTCAGGGAATTAAAAAATTTAATCCAGTTTTCTCTGGTGCGATCCCGGGGGCGAAAAATTTTGCCATCCCATCTTCCACTCGAAATTAGCCAGGATAAAGCTGCTGCCTTTGGGGCTGCAAACAGGGCTTCTGCACAACAAATTAGTTCTGCTGGAGGCAAACTTGATGTTGAATCTGTCAAGGCAGCCATCAAAAAAACCGGCGGTAATAAATCCAAGGCCGCAAGGGTTTTGGGTGTTGGCAGAGCAACTCTTTACAGGTTTTTTTCCAATAATGAAGAGATCAGAGATTATGCTGATCAATTTTAAAGGCTTTATTGTTTCAGGCCAATCTGTTTCACCATATGGGAAAAATCGCTTATATTGCCAAGCATGATACAGCCCACAAGTTTACCATCTTTTTTCACCAGCTTGCGGTATTTCTGATCACTTTTTTCAATCTCATTTTTAAGCAGATCCTCAGCATCAATATCCCCTGCTGATCCTAAGTCAATTCCAGCTACTTTCAGGCGGGTTGAGGGGACAATAGGTTCAAAAGTTTTAGATGCCATGGCCATGTTGGCTCCGGCAATCTTTCCCTGGGCCTGTGCTTCCGGCCAGATACAGAAATTGGTCTGTTCAAACTGGGCCACATCACCGGCAGCATAGATCTCTTGAAGGCTGGTTCTCATATGGGCATTGACCATTACTCCACGATCGATTTTTAGACCGAGCTTTACCGGCAGGTCAAGGTTTGATCTGACTCCGGCGGAAAAAAGAACCAGGTCAGCAGGAAGCATTTCACCGGATTCCAGCTCCACTCCTGTAACAGCTTTGTCTCCCTTTATCTCTTTTGTCTTTGCATTCAGCCTAAAGTTAAAATCCTTTTTTTCCAGCATCTCTTTGAGCAGCAAAGCTCCCTGATTATCCATCTGCCGTGGCAACAGGCGGTCAAAGAACTCAACCACAGTGACTGTTACTCCTTTTTTAATGAGTGCATGGGCCGCTTCAAGTCCCAAAAGCCCCCCTCCGATGACTACTGCATTGCTGGCATTGCCGGCAGCCTGCATAATATTTCCGGCATCCTCAAAGGTTCGCAAGGCAAATACATTTTTCCTGGAATTTCCTTTAATCGGCGGGATAAAGGGTGAACTGCCCGTTGAGATAAGAAGAGAGTCGTACTTCCAGATATTGCCATCCTGATCCATTGCTTCCCGGCCGGCATGGTCTATACCGGTAATGGTGATTCCTGTTTTTAGATCGATTTTATGATCAATATACCATTGATCCTTTTTAATGATCAGGTCAGGTTTTTCCAGGATACCTGCCAAATAATCCGGCAATCTGATTCTGGAATAAAAAGGGATTGTCTCTTCTGTAACCAGGGTAATTCTGCCATGGGGATCGTTTTTGCGGATTTCCTGAGCAGCCGTGGTACCTGCCACGCCGTTTCCAATTATAAGGTATCTCTTCATTATATCTATCTCCCTTTTCTACTCCTGATATTTTTTATCATAAAAAATCCAAGCATAATTAATTCTATGTTTTGTAATTAAATTTTGGCCTTGATTCTTAATTTGGGGCTGACAGCTCTTACGGCATATTTTAGGGGTTTACCTGTCTCATGATACAAATGTGTGTTGACACATCACTGTATAGTTGAAACTGCTGTGACATTATCCTTGCGGGACAACAGATTTAAACCAGAACAAGGACCAACGAAGGGCCAACGGGGTCAGGCCTGCGCATGACCCCTCCGCACTTACGGTAAAAAATAAATCTACAATCCGGCTTGCCTTTTAACTCGTCTTCGGCGTTGCACCAAAGGGCACATATTTCAATACTTCGGCGTTGCACCAAAGGGCACATATTTCAATATGCTCCCTT
>JAYEHB010000141.1:0-2331 GCA_034659375.1 Thermodesulfobacteriota bacterium | reverse complement strand
TTCAAAGTTGAATTATATACAAAACGGGCATGCCCAAACTGGACAGCCAGATTTTGCTGCTCCTGCTTATTTGGATATATTCTGTATTTCATGCCTATTTGCATTTTCATTGTGATTACCTTAATTGAGAATTTTTAATTTTAATATACAGGAGATTTGAATAAAGGTACAGAGAAAAATATGCAATTTTTAAAAAAATTTTGAACCTGCTAAAGCAAAACTTATATCCCAAACCTAAAGGATTGGGCTTTACGGGCTAAAGACCTATAGCGTAAAAAAATAAGATTTGTTAATAACACGAATAGTAGAGCAAGAACCTATATTACTATGTCGTTAATTACTATTTCAAATTCTCCAGGTGTTCCTTTTTTTTTCTGTTCATAAATCTTGACATTTTGATAATCTTTTTGAGCTGTTAAGGATGAGTAGACACCTTTTAAAACAGTTCCCTGGACAATTTTCCCTTTTATTTCCATGTCAGGTATATTTTGATTTTTTTCTGCATATTCAAAAAAAGCTGTTCTGTCCATCTCAAGATTCATTATTGTTTTTTCAACTCCAGGTACGATATTTGCAATTTTTGTTTTAATTGTAGTCTGCTTTTTTTCTGCAGATCTTTTTTGTATGTTTAACTTCTTTAAAAACTTTATGGTTGACTCTATTTTTTTACCAAGATCATCCATAAGCCGCATAGCTTGTAAATATTTATTTTCTTCAGAATGGCTCTTCTTTTGATCAATTTTATGTTTGATCTTATCTTTTTTGTTTTTTACACTATCATAAAAAAGCTTAAGATTAACCATTTTCTTAAAAAAAACTTTTATTGTGTCATTCAGTTTTGCCTCTTCTTTTTCCAGTTTTGTAAGCTCTTTTCGGGCTTGTTTAACTGCCCTGGTTATTCTTGCATCCTCAATTAAAAGATGATCTTCTCTGCCTGCACTTATAACACATGATTCTGTAACATCACTTCCAACACCTAATGCGGACAGGCCCTTTTTTGCTGATATTTCTGAAGCAATTATTTTACTTTTTTGAGATCTGCATTTTCCACTGATAATAACCTTAGAATCCAGGATCTCATGCTCAATGATTACATCACCAAAAGCCTCTATTGTTGAGTTGTGGAGGTATCTGGCATAAACGCTGCCCTGGGTTCTGATTTTTGCATCTGTTATTCCTATCTCCACTATTATATCTTCCATGGCCTCAACCTCAGCTCCTCTTATCTCCTTTGCCTTTATTTTTCCTGCCTGAACAGTATAGGCACCTGTAAGTATCCCGGAAATATTAATATTAGAGAAACTTTCAATTTGACCAAATCTCAGATCTGCATCTTCAAGCACATTGATAATCGGGAAAACATACAATTTTTCTTCAATGGAAATATGGGGAATCCCTCTTCTGCCTGCAAAGACCTTGAGGTTGTCCCTTGCAATTCTTGCACCTTTGCCGCATCTGAAAACAGGCTCTTTTTGTATTGCAGAGAGAGGCTGCTGCACAATTTTTCCAAAGATATCCCTTGTCTTAAGATATGTTGCAATGGCACTGTTTTCTTTAAAATTCAGGCGTGATAGAGTCTCGCCCCTTTTTACAGTTAAAGCCTTTTCTCCATTTTTAAACAGGCATTCCTTAATACCTGCGTCATGATCAAGCAGCCTGGTTCCCTTTGCTGCCAGAAAAAAGCTATCTTTTCTGTCAATAAGAGCTTTAAGCACTTCGTCTTTATGAATTCCGTGTATAATTTTATTACTTTTAAGAATATTTTTTATTTCAAACAGAGTGATATGATCTTTTCGACTTTTGGGGATTTTAATCCAGGCCTCCATGCTCTGTTTCAATATCAGGACTTCAAGGGGCTCTTCCGGCAAAGGTTCTTTCTCCCTTGTCTCTATCTCACTTATCATTGCTTCTTTTTGTTCCATGGAAAAAATGTCACTATTTTGTTTCAATATTTAAAGTTCCAGTTTTGATTTAACAAAAATCAGTTTTTACCCGATCTGCATATTGCTATACCCTGCACTCTGGCTGGTTTGATGTCAAGATATTCCTCTATTTTATCATAAAAAGAGACTTTGGTCATCGTTTCGGCTATATTTAAGGCCTGACCCCTCTCAAGCTGACTCCTCTCAATTGACCGAAATTATGATCAAGTCCCCAAAAAAGTTTGTAAACGTTTACAGTGCCCCGCACCTTGCGTTGTCGGACAGGAGCTTGGGAACGATGGTAAAAATCCCTGCACCAGGTTTTTCTTGTCAAATTCTGATGATAATGTTAAAAAATAAAAAAAATAGAAAAAGTAACCTGGGCAGCTCACCTTATTAACCTTTAAAA
>JAYEHB010000140.1:0-2331 GCA_034659375.1 Thermodesulfobacteriota bacterium | reverse complement strand
TGAAAATTATTGATTTATACATAGTCATTGCTCTCCTCCAATTTTTTTTTCAACAGAATTATTATCCAATCTTTTTTGTAACCGAACCGTTCACAGCCAATTCGCCGAGTTGTAAGCTTTTATTCATGAATATGAGCGTACCATATAAGAAAAAAAAAGGGGATAAATTATTTTTTCTTTGAACAATTTCATTTTTTAGGTGTCATACTTTTATAGAAAGGAAAATAGATTGCTTGCAATTGTTTTTTCATTAATATTAGATATGGAGGGAGCATATGAAAAAAAGAATCGTTTTAATAATGACCTTAATAACGTTTACATGTTTTTCAACAGCAGCAGCCCATGCAGGTTCGGCCAGGCGGCACACCATTGAAGGATTTCTCCTGGGAACCGGGGCTGTCATACTGGGAACCGCCATTATCCATGAGCTGAATAGCAGTGCAAAGCCGTCCCGTAACCGGCATAACCAGACCTGGAGACAACATGGCAGACACTATATCCCCAGGCATTACAACAGGGGCTGCAAGCAAATTAAGCATCACAGACATGGTCACTGGAAAATCCAGCAAATCTGGATTGAACCAGTGTATGAAGAAAAATGGAATCCAGGCCATTACACTCCCCGAGGAAAATGGATTTGTGGCAGGTATGAACATTTTCTTGTGCAAAAGGGATATTATCATGAAAAAAGGGTATGGGTCAGGCATTAGTTTTACAAAAAAATCATTCTCTTATAAGATAAGAACTCCCATAATATCGAGACTAAGTGCCTAAGCAAAATTAATCCGGTGTTTTTCCTTAAACGATTTTATGGGATTATTTTTGCTCGGGTACTTATGTATGGATCAGGGATGAGCTTGACAAACAACCACTCTCAAAGAATTGAATTGACGGATTGTGAAAATCAAAACGCCAGGGACAAACATCCCGGGGAGAGAGACCCTGGGTAGAAATACTATTGATGAACAAGAGCTTGTTCAACGGCTGAAAAAAGGTCAGCAATGGGCAGTTAATGTTCTGGTGGATCGTTACCAGAACCGGCTTTTAAAGCTTGCCTACGGCATTACCATGGATATGGAGGATAGCCAGGATGTGGTGCAGGATGTGTTTGTCAAAGCTGTCAAGCATATCCATGGGTTCAGGTACAAGTCCAGTTTATGGGGATGGCTGAGGAAAATAACCATAAATGCCTGCCTCAACTGGAAAAGAAAATTAAAAAGACGCTTTAAATGGCACCACCAGTCACTGGAATCAGAGAATGATCCTCTCCTGTATAAGAGAACAGAAACAATATTAAATCCTGAATCTATTTTACGGGAAAAGGAGTTGAATGAAAAATTGATGCAGGCCGTGAAAAAACTGCCCGAGGGCAACCGGGTTGTCTTTGTCCTGAACACTTTCGAGGATCTTTCCTATAAAGAGATTGCACAAACCTTAAATATTAGAAAAGGAACTGTCAATTCACGGCTCTATCATGCCAGAAAACAAATAATGGCAGCACTGAACATGTAAAACATCAATAAAATAAGGAAACAGTGTATTATGACAAAAAGCTGCAGAAAATATACTCTGGAAACCATCAGCATGTTCATTGACATGGAGTTACCAGAGGCTGAATTCAAGGCACTCTCCGCTCACATAGAGCAGTGTGAAGCCTGTGCAGAACAGGTCAAAAATTTACAACAAATTGCCACAAAATTTGACCATATTGCAACAGCAGAGGTGGACAGGCTTAAAAAGACCCGATTTAATATAACAGCCGGGCAATTTGCTTCAACTTTAACATTCTGGAATTTTGGCAGGATATTTAAGTTTATGAGGGAACATATGTCTGTCAAAGTTGCGTCGGTTGCTGCAATTGCCATTGTCACAATCCTGGCCGTTTTCCAGGGAACAGAGGAAATATCCCCGAAATCACCTGGGCATAGTAATATTGTAGCGCACTTACCTGGTCCCAGTGCCATTGTAACATCAGTTGATACCAATTATTCATCAATTATGATATTTGAGACAAAAAAGGAAAAGCATACCATTATCTGGTTTTCAAACACCTGATATAACCGGCATGGCCGGAGCATGGTTATTCTCATCAGCCACAACAAAATATGAAAGTCATGCGATTGCAGTGCGTTGGACGGACTTTCATATAAACCGGCATGACCGGAGCATGTTTATTCTCATCGGCCACAATACCCTAAAGGGCAAAAACCAAAATATGAAAGTCATGCGATTGCAGTACGTTGGAAGGACTTTCATATAAAACCTGAAGGTACACGTAAAAAAAGGAGATCCATGATTAAATTTATAAAAACAGCTGCTCTATTGTCAGGA
>JAYEHB010000139.1:0-2334 GCA_034659375.1 Thermodesulfobacteriota bacterium | reverse complement strand
AATGGGCCATATTGCAGCCGGCTTATGCATGATTTTGTAATAAAAACCCGCAGGCATCAAAAAATCCAGTTTGTCCATGAAACCCATCATGTCATTTTCAGCAGAGCCTTTAACGTTCTGCTCTTTTACACCCATGCTGTTCTTAAGAAGTGTGTTTTCACACCTTGTATTGGGGATACCGTTAACTTCCATGCAGGTGTTGCTGCACTCGCCGTCAAGGCTGTAAAGTCCCCTGGGACGATGATATTTCAAACTTCTGCTAAAGAGACGAACCCCATTGGAAAAAAGAGCAGTTGCAACAGTATCGCCCTTAGTTCCAGAATAATTTTTCCCCTTGTATTGGAAAAAAACTTTTTCTGCTGGATCAATTCTCAATGTGGGCAGATGATTAAGCCTGTTCATCATTTTTATCCTCCGGTTTTGCAACTTCAAGGTTGGTTGTTGTATTCCGGTATATGGTAAACCATGAGCTGCATCCGTCCCTGTGGAACCACCACTCTTTTTGAACTCCTGCAACACATCTGTTCATATGTACATAATCACACCAGCTTTCAGGGGTTATACCTTTTTCTTCAGGTCTTGGACCTTTGTCCTCACCTCCGAATCTGAATTCATATCCGTTTCTTTTGCCACAAATCGGACATGTTATTGTCAAAGCCATTTTTTTCTCCCTAATTATCGTTCACCCACTAATTATGTAATCTGTTCACAGTCAATTCGTCGAATTGTAAGCGTTTGCAGGGTGCTGCATATGCAAGGCGGAGGGTACGCAGACGTTACTCTTTGTACTTCAAGTGCCCGACGACGTAAGATGCAGTGCCCTGTGAACGCTTACTAATTATCAGCACTGTAATTGACAAGAGCCGCTGTTTCACCCATAAGTTTATGCTGTTCAAATCTTTTAAGTGTAAATGGTTTTAAAATTTTGGGACACTCTCCCTGCGCCATGAATTGAGCCATGAACTTACCCACTGCAGCAGAAGATTTAAAACCAAAATAGCCCCAGCCGCAATCCATAAAAAAGCCCTCAATGTGGTCATTTCCATCCATGATCGGTGCCATGTCCGGGGTCATATCAGCAAGACCTCCCCAGTGCCTCATGAATCTGAGTCCTCGTAAACAGGGCAGAAATTCTGATAATGCTTCAGCCTGATGCTTAATATAGTGAGCAGTAGTAAGTGTTGTATAATTGGGCCAGGGGTCCATGTGAGCACCGGTTGCAATTTCTCCTTTAAGGGTTTGATTTGCATAGCAGTGATAGGCACCAGATGAAACAACATGATCAAGCAGAGGCTTTATGGGTTGAGTTACCATTGCCTGAATGGTAAGAACACTGACGGGAAGTTTGATTCCAGCCATTTTATGTATCAGTGCTGCTGAATACCCACCGGCAGAGATAAGAACCTTTTTTGTGTTGATTGTGCCGCGATTTGTTTCAACTGAAGTTACTTTTCCGTTTTCTGTGTTAATTGCAGTGGCCTCTGTATGCTGGTGAATATGAGCACCAAATTTTGAAACCCCCTTTGCAAGTCCCCAGACAACAGCGTCATGGCGGACAACTCCTCCTGGCGGGTGAAACATTGCACCATGTATGGGAAAGGTGATATCGTTGGAAATGTTTAATGCCGGAACCATTTCCTTTGCCTCTTTTGCATCAATTAAATGACTTTCAACACCATGGAACTGAGCTGTTGCAATAGTCATGCGTGCAGCTTTCATGGCAGCTTCACTGTGCATGAGATTAAGGTTCCCGCAGTTGTTAAACATAAGATTGTAATCCAGTTCTTTTGTAAGAACCGGCCAGAGGTCAAGTGCTTCCTTATAAAGAGGAACATTGAACTGTGTTCGCTGATTTGCACGAACAATGGCAGTATTTCTTCCTGCACCGCCAAAACCGATATGCTTTTTTTCAATAATTGCAACATCGGTGATCCCATGCTCCTTTGCAAGATAGTAAGCTGTTGCAAGACCGTGAAGTCCACCCCCAATGATTACCGCATCATAACTTGATTTCAGCTGCTTTTTCTCCCCCCACAGGGGTCTTTTTTTAAAAAACATAAATTTCTCTCAAATTATACTGTCATTTTTATTAAACCCTTGAAAAATGGGTATCTTTGTACCCCAGGCTTCATGGTTTCATGGTTTCATCTATATGAAGCCCCGCCTAACTCCCTGAAATTATAGAGCTCCATTCTTCGTTGTGGTAAATATTCGGCATGGCCGGAGCATGGTCATTCTCATCGGCCAATTTACTCGTTGTGGCCGATGGCAGATAACCATGTTCCAGCCATGTCGCTGATCATAAAACACAAATACATAATGAAACAAAACCTG
>JAYEHB010000138.1:0-2336 GCA_034659375.1 Thermodesulfobacteriota bacterium | reverse complement strand
CCAATGTTCTTACAAACCCTGCATGCGACCCAATTGCCAAAATCCCTGAATATAAAGTCTGTGCCGTTAAAATCTCTCTGTATTCTGTTTAAATTTGCTTGGCGTACCTTAAAATCAAGTACTGCTGAAAACCTTTATTTAAAAGGGTGTCCCGCCTTATAGCGGCAGCCCTTTTTTTGTTTTCCTTGACGACTACTATCATAGTCATTACAATGACCATTGTAGACTGTGATTATTGAATTGTGGAAACAAAAAGAGTGTAGAGGGGGGAACAAATATGCAGACTGTTCAAGAATATGTGCCCATAACCAAAGCGAAAACAAAATTACTGGATATGGTCAGGTCGTTGCAGGTGACAGATAAGGCCATTGCTATAACCCAAAATGGAGTTCCAGAGGCCGTACTGATAAGCATGAATAAGTTTGAGGGTGTACTTGAGACAATGGCAATATTATCGGACAAAGATACAGTTCTATCTCTTAAAACGGCTATAATCCAAGCGAATAAAGATAAGTGGGTTGATCTTGATGAAGTATAATGTAAAGCTTACGCCAATAGCGGCAAATTTTTTGACAAAACAGCACCCTGAAAATAAAAAATTGATAAAAGCTTCGTTAAAGGAACTTGCGCTTAATCCGTATTCCGGGAAAGAACTTCAAGAGGAATTATCGGGATTTTGGACATATAAGCCAAAGCGATTCAGAGTTATTTATAAAATTGACGACACTGACAGGTTTATTCGTGTATATATTATTGGACACAGAAAAGAGATTTACGAGTTATTCTCTGATGCTCTCAGACACAGGTAATTAATTTACAGAGATTAAAATGACAAATGTAAAAATTCTGATTATTGATGATGAACCTGCCATTTGCAGTGGAAGCAAGATGATACTTGAAGAACAGGGATATTTGGTTGATGTCTCATCCTGCGGCAGTGACGGTCTGGAAAAACTTCTGGAGATCTCCTTTGACCTGGTACTTTTAGATATCAAACTTCCGGATATCAATGGTATTGAAATATTAAAAAAAATAAATCAGCAGAGCAGTGAGACCTGTGTAATCATGATGACAGGACACGGAACAGTTAACAATGCTGTTGAGGCAATGAAGAGCGGTGCCTCTGATTTTATCACCAAACCCTTTTCCGAGGAGCAACTGGTTCAATCAGTGTATAAAGCCCTTGAAAGCAGGCGGCTTGTTAAAGAGAATCTCCTGCTTAAAAAACAGCTTTATGAAAAATTTGATTTCAGCAATATCCTGGGCAAAAATCCTCTGATTATTAAAGTATTTGATAAAATAAAAAGAGTTGCTCCCTTAGACAGCACTGTTTTGCTCAATGGAGAAAGCGGAACAGGCAAAGAGCTCTTTGCCAATGCAATCCATGTACACAGTAAGAGATCCTCTGCTCAGTTCTTAGCTGTTGACTGCAGTACTTTTTCATCTTCTCTTCTGGAAAGTGAACTTTTCGGCCATGTAAAAGGTGCTTTTACAGGAGCTGAAAATGCTAAAGCAGGAATATTTGAAACAGCTTCAAAGGGAACTCTGTTTCTTGATGAAATTGCAAATCTTGATCTGGATATCCAGGGCAAACTTTTAAGAGTTCTGGAGACAGGAGAGTATAAACCGCTTGGTTCAAGCAAGATAAAAACAACAGATGCCAGGATCATTGCTGCAAGCAATATGGAGCTGAAGAAGATGACTGATAAAGGAGATTTTCGTTTAGATCTCTATTACCGTTTAAATGTATTTCCCATAGATATTCCACCGCTGAGGGAGAGAAAAGATGATATCCCCATGCTGATTTACCATTTCCTTAAAATTTTCTGCAAAAAAACCGGAAAAAAAATAAACGGATTTTCCAATGATGCCCTTGAAACACTTGTGGAATTTGACTGGCCGGGAAACGTAAGACAGTTGAAAAACGTGGTTGAACGGCTTGTGATCATGTCCGACAGCGATCAGCTCAATCAAAAATGTATCATGGAAAATTTTCAAATGAATGCAAAAATCGTTGATAACACCTCCACCCCACAGAATATTAATGAGCTAAAAGCTGCAAAAAAACGTTTTCTTGAGGAAAATTTCAGTAAAATTGAAAAAACTTTTTTAAAAACAGCACTTACTGCAGCAGATGGAAACATAACAAAGGCTGCAAAACAAGTTAACATGCAGCGTTCAAATTTTTCAACTTTAATGAAAAAGCATAAGGTCTAATTTAATTACTAATTCCCCTTAAAATGTAACAGTTTTAAGACATAATTAGTAGATAGGTTAGACCACAGGGTATCCTTGTGGGTAGCACTTTGCTGATTTTCCCAGTCCAAACCCTGCGA
>JAYEHB010000137.1:0-2337 GCA_034659375.1 Thermodesulfobacteriota bacterium | reverse complement strand
GCGCTTACGTGCTGAAAGACGTGTGTTTACCCCGGGAGGTCTTCCATGTGCCCCGGGATGCCGCGAGCGGCAGAAAATGGCTGAGAGCAGGGCAACCTGCTCCGACCGCATGGAAGAAGTCAGCAGACTATGTATTCCATATGATTTGTTATTTCTTTCCATAATTTTCTGGCTTTATTTTCATCAATATTGAAAAACACTCAATCTACTGGTGTGTGCTCTGGTGAGGTCAAATTTTTAAACTTGAATAATCAAAATTAAAGAGTTGACCCCAATGGCTCAGCTATTTTTCTTTTTCAATAAGCCCCTTTACAAACCAGCGCTGCATCAAAAGCACCACAAGGATTGGGGGGAGCATAACAAGAAGAGCTCCGCCTAGGGCAATATTCCACTCAGGAAGATCATCTGCCATGGGAATCAGGTTCTGAAGTCCGATGACTGCCGTGGTCATCTTGGGATTAGTGGTCACAAGCAGAGGCCATAGATACTGGTTGTATCCATATACAAACTCAATAACAACCAGAGCTGCAATATTGGTTTTGGAGAGAGGGAAAAGTATTTTCCGGAAAAACATCATTGGTGATGCCCCGTCCATTTTTGCAGCCTCACACAGCTCTTCAGGAACTGTTAAAAAAAACTGTCTAAAGAGAAATGTGCATGTTGCCGACGCAATCAGGGGCAGGGTCAGACCTGTGTAGCTGTCAAGGAGGCACCAGTTAAGAGTGATCTCCATATCATGACCTGCAAACCACGAAACAATGGAATTCATATTAAGATAATCCCATACCGGCTGGAGCGGCCCAAGAACATTGGCTGCCATTTCATATGTGGGCAGGATTCTCACTTCCACAGGGAGCATAAGTGTGCAGAAGACAGATGCAAAGGCAAAGGCTCTGAATCTGTAGTTAAAATAGACAATGGAAAATGCCCCTATCATGGAAATAGTTATTTTACCCACTGTGATACCAGTTGCCATGACAATGGAATTAAAAATCTGGGTCCCAAGATTTCCCCTTGTCCATGCTTCGTTCATATTAACCATGAACTGATCCCCTGGAATCAGCGGCATGGGTACCCTTGACACTTCATGCAGAGGCAGGGTGGCTGCAATAAGGCTGTAAATAATGGGAAACCCCACAATAATAATTCCTATAATGAGGAATACGTATGTAAATAGATCCAGTAAAGGTGTTTTTTCAACCATAATTTTTATCCAGTATGTTGTACTTTTTTTTCAACAAATTATTTTTATCCGGTATATTGCACTTTCTTTTCAACAAATTTGAACTGCAGGATAGTTATAAAAATAATCAGGGACATGAGTACCACTGACTGGGCAGCCGACGAACCCAGATTGAGTCCCACAAATCCGTCCTGGTAAACCTTATAGACCAGTATGTTTGTGGAGCCGCCGGGCCCTCCCTGGGTTACTGTATGAATAATTCCAAATGTTTCGAAAAATGAGTATATGATATTCATGACAGATAAAAAGAAAAAGGTAGGGGTTAAAAGCGGCATTGTTATTGTGACAAATCTCCTGAAAGGAGATGCGCCGTCCATGGCTGCAGCCTCAATAAGTGATTTTGGGATGGCCTGCAGTCCTGCCATAAAAAAGACAAAGTTATAACTTATCTGCTTCCATGCACTGGCCATGATGATCATGACCATGGCATCATTTCCTTCAAGAACAGGGTTCCAGTCAACTCCAAGCCATTTTTTCATGGCAAGGGCAACAACGCCATAAGATGGATGAAGGAGAAACAGCCACATAATACCTGAGATGGCTGGTGCCACTGCATAGGGCCATATGAGCATGGTTCGTACAATGGCCTTGCCTTTAAGAGCTCTGTTGGCCATGGTGGCAATAAAAAGGCCCAGGGAGAGGGATACAGCAGCCACAGCTATACTGAAAGTCAGGGTTGTAAAAATTGATTGCAGGTATAGAGGATCTGTAAATAGTTCTATGTAGTTGTAAAACCATACAAATTTACTCTGTCTTCCAAAGGGATCACTTAAAAGCATGGACTGGATCATTCCCTGGATTGCAGGCCAGTAGAAAAAAGTAAGTGTTATGGCTATCTGGGGAAAAATCAGCAGATATGGAAGATACTTTGATTGAAAAAAAGATCGTTTAATCATGGGTTTTAAAAAAATAGAGAAACCGGAAAGTCTTATATCAAGCGGAGAAAATTTAAACCTCTCCCCCATCCAAATTCTCTATTATGACTCCTGATTTTTTTTGTATGGGTCGAAGATGCACTGGCTAAAAGATCAAATCAGGCAGCCATTACAACTCAGTCCAAAGTACTGTAATACCTCGTGCCCAGGCGATAGCCT
>JAYEHB010000136.1:0-2338 GCA_034659375.1 Thermodesulfobacteriota bacterium | reverse complement strand
CTTCAGCTAATGTCAAAAAGAATTGTCAGAGACTGACAGCAAGAACTACAACTATTATACAGGAGGTGGCAATTCCTCCCATACCCTAAAGGGATATGGGTTTCCTTGCCACAAAATTTATGAAAGATGCAATTAAAGATCTTATCCTGAAAGGTGCAGAAAAAGCGTTTGAAGCAGGCCTTTTGATCTCTGATTCTTTTCCTGACATGGAGATTGAAGAGCCCCGCCATAGTGCCCATGGTGATCTATCAACCAATTTTGCCATGATTTTGGCATCCGGGCAGAAAATGGCACCCAGAAAGATAGCAGAGGCTGTGATAAATTCCATTGATGATTCCCATGGGATTATTGAAAGAACTGAAATTGCAGGGCCTGGGTTTATCAATTTTTTCTTTAAAAATGATGCATGGCATGCCGTTTTAAAGAAGATACATCAGCAAAAGGGCTTATTTGGCTCTTCTGATTATGGAAAGGGCAAAAAGGTCCAGGTGGAATTTGTCAGTGCAAATCCCACAGGCCCTCTGCATGTTGGACATGGCCGTGGTGCTGCTGTTGGTGATTCTGTGGGCAATATTCTTGCCTTTGCAGGGTTTGATGTTCAAAAGGAGTATTATATAAATGATTCCGGCAGACAGATAAGAACCTTAGGGCTTTCTGTCTGGTTGAGGTTTCTTGAAGCCGGCGGCAGGAGTATTGAGTTTCCCGATGATTGTTACCAGGGAGATTATATTAAGGATATTGCAGCAGAGCTCAATGAATTAAAAGGCCGCAAGCTTTTGGCAGAAGATGAAAAAAATGGTGTCTCAATATGTGCCAGGTTTGCCGCTGATAAAATTCTTTCTGGAATAAAAGAGGATCTTAACCATTTTGGGGTAAATTTTGACAGATGGTTCAGTGAGCAGAGTCTGTTTGATTCAGGCATGGTCATGGATGTTGTTGAAGATTTTAAGAAAAAAGATATCATCTATGAAAAAGATGGTGCAATGTGGTTTAAGACAGAAGAGTATGGTGATGCAAAAGACAGGGTGGTTGTAAGAAATAACGGGCTTACAACATATTTTGCTTCAGATATTGCCTATCACATGGAAAAATTTGACCGTGGCTTTGACAGGGTGATTGATGTATGGGGTGCTGATCACCATGGATATATTCAAAGGATCAATGCTTCCATCGACGCATCCGGCAGAAAGAGCGACCAGTTTGATGTTATTCTGGTGCAGCTTGTTAATCTTTTAAGGGCGGGTAAGCCCGTTGCAATGTCAACCAGATCCGGGGAGTTTGTAACTTTAAAGGATATTGTTGACGAGGTTGGAAAAGATGCTGCAAGGTTTATCTTTTTGAGCCGCAGTTTTGATTCCGGTCTTGATTTTGATCTTGAACTGGCAAAGCAGAAGACAAGTGAAAATCCCGTCTATTATGTGCAGTATGTCCATGCCAGAATATCAAGTATTCTGGCAAAGGCTCTTGGTGAGGGGATTGTTACAGAGCTTGAATCCGGGTGGAGTGATTCTGTTGCAGCTCTTGTTGAGAGTGAGGAGATAAACCTTATTAAAATTCTTGCTTCATTTCCTGAAACTGTGGAAAAAAGTGCCAGAACTCTTCATCCCCATGTGGTTTTTACATATTTAATGAGACTTGCTTCTGCTTTTCATGGCTATTATAACAAACATAAGGTTTTGACAGAGGATAAGGATATTACTCTGGCAAGGCTTGGCCTTATTTCTGCAGTTAAAATTGTTATCAAAAACGGCCTTGGTCTTCTGGGTGTGTCAGCACCTGAAAAGATGTAAAAGGGATATTATCCATGGGGTTTTTGAAATATTTTGCCCTGTTTGTTTTTGCTGGATGGATGTTTTTTACAGGTTTTTTTGTGGGAAGAGGAACTGCACCTGTAACCTTTGACACAGTGAGTTTCCAGAAACGGCTTGGTCTGATTGTGCAAGAATATGTGCAGGATCAGGGGATTGCTGCAAAGCATGATTTTGAATTTTATGAAGTATTAAAAGTGCCTGTTCAGACCAGTGGCTCTTCTGTGGATAAGAGTGAAGAGATTCTTCCCGGCAAGATAAAAAAAACAGATGGCGAAAATTTAACAAATGTTACCCCCCAGGGTGTGCCCATAATAAGAAGCAGAAAAGCCATGACCTTTAAGCCTGAGTTGGTGGCTGAACATAATAGAAAAAAGACAAAAAAAGAGGTTAAGCCCAAGGCAAAACCCAGGATTAAATCATCGCCTGAACCTTTAAAAAAAAATAGTCACCGGAAATTGCCTGAAAATAGTAACGAGTCATTGCCTGGAGATGATAATTATATGATTCAGGTTGCAGCATATAAAAAT
>JAYEHB010000135.1:0-2338 GCA_034659375.1 Thermodesulfobacteriota bacterium | reverse complement strand
AAAAGAGCTTAAAGGAAATTTAATAAAAAGAATCTCTTTTATCGGCCAGGGCACAGCAGGAGTTGCAGCCAAGGGATGTGCAAAGATATTTGAACACTATCTTGCCAACGCTGCCATTGAAATACGGGCTTTAAAATCATCTGAACTATCAGGTTTTTCCATGAGAGGTTCTGAGAATGAGACAGACGTCATGAAAGAAGACCTGATTGTGGCCATCAGCCAGTCCGGGACAACAACGGATACCAACAGAACCGTTGATATGGTCAGGGCAAGGGGAGCCAGAACCATAGCAATTGTTAACAGACGGGACTCTGATCTTACATTTAAGAGTGATGGAGTTTTCTACACAAGCAGCGGCAGGGATATTGAAATGTCAGTTGCCTCAACAAAGGCCTTTTATTCCCAGATTACTGCAGGAGCAATTCTTGGACTCCACATTGCATCAATAAAAGAAGCCATCTCACCTCAATTTGTTACAGATGAGATAAAAGAGCTTGCTGCCCTTCCCGGCAAGATGAAAAAAGTCCTTGAAATGAAGGAGGAAATCAGAGTATCAGCAAACCGGCTTGCCGTCACTAAAAACTATTGGGCAACGGTTGGTAGTGGTTCCAATAAAACATCTTCAGATGAGATAAGAATAAAACTCAGTGAATTGTGCTACAAAACCATATCTTCAGATTTTGTTGAGGATAAAAAGCACATTGATCTCTCTTCTGAGCCTTTAATTATCATCTGTGCAGCCGGTACAAGGGAGAGTGTTCTTGCAGACATAGTCAAGGATACAGCCATATTTCATGCCCATAAGGCAGTTCCCATTGTAATTACGGAAACTGGGGAAAACAGATTTGATAATTATGCCGAAGATGTATTTAAAGTGCCGGCAATAACAGAACACCTGGCTCCAATACTTAACACCCTTGTGGGACATCTATGGGGCTATTATGCAGCCCTTGCAATAAATAAAGGTTCTGAATTCATGTACTCATCCAGAAATGATATCCAGGATCTTCTTGATGAATACACAAGCATGGGGCATGATCTTTATGAAGTTATTCTGGAAAAAAAATTCAGAGAAAAAATTGCACAATTTTACAATATTTTCACAAAAAAAAGAAGAGAAAACAACTTTCCTGCAGCCATGGGGCTGGATAATGTCTCCAATATTACCCTGCTTTTAAAATATCTTTCAGGAAGACTGCCTGTATCTGATTTTGAAATTGACTTTGCAATCAAAGGCACTCCTGCCAATATGCTTAATGCTTTTTTTGAAAATCTCGGTGAATCAATAAATATTATGGCAAGACCTGTTGATGCCATCAAGCACCAGGCCAAAACAGTGACAGTGGGAACAAGCCGCATCAGCGAAAAATTCAGCGGAATTGTTTATGATGAACTGGCAATGCACAATATTTCAATCTCCCAGATGACCAACAAAAATGTAATTGTGCTTAAAAATCTTCAACAGGTTTTTTCCTCTATCAAAGGTGGGCTTCTTTACAAAATATCAGGATTGACACTTCTTGGAGAACCAACGTCTGAAACAAGAATTAATGTTATAAAAAAGACGGGTTCACTTGAATCAGAAACATCAAGGGTGGAAGAAGACCACCTGCTCAAGGGGACAAAAAACATTATTGTCAGGGAGGGTAATGTTTATATTGGAAAAGGACGTAAAGACGGGAGAAGTATTCTTGTCATACCTGTACTTTCATCATCCTCATCAGGATCCAATGTCATTGAGTATATTCTCTCGTTACATGTCTCTTTTAAAGCTGTAAGCCAGGTATCTTTGTTAAAAAGAATAAAGGCTCTGGGAGGCAAATACACAAGAATAAAGGATCTCTGCCTTGAATCCAATGAAATTAAATGGGATGACAAGCTGCTGGATCTGGTAAAAATTGAAAATCTGTTTGGTGATTCTGCTGAAAAAATAGTTGAGGAACTTGAACAATCCCCCAAAAACAGGTAAATATTTACAAAAATAGTTGACATTTTTGGCTACCGCCATAAGGCGGGACAACCTGTAAATTCAATTAGTTAGCAAATCCTTAATGGCAGGCACATGGGGCCTGCCCCCTACCATTCGTGGTTGCCGATTGGTTCATGACCGTAGGGGCAACCCCCTGTGGTTGCCCTTTCTTTCCACCCCGTGGTTGCCCTTTTTCGTGGTTGCCGATTGATTGAGGGCAGGCACAGGGGCCTGCCCCTACCATTCGCGGTTGCCGATTGGTTCATGACCGTAGGGATAACGAAAGCCTGACCCCACCATCAATTAATCATGTTCCGGGCAGTTTCTGCCCTTTAGGTCATGCCGGTTATTTTGAAACAATATCTGATT
>JAYEHB010000134.1:0-10215 GCA_034659375.1 Thermodesulfobacteriota bacterium | reverse complement strand
ATTCGTCATATTCAGCTTTTTGGCCAGCTCATATACTCTGATTTTTGCCATATGTTCCCCCAAATCTTCTTTACGTTTAATTAAGTTATATCTGTTTTTCCATTATCAACCAGGTTTTTATATAACTGCCACGGGCAGCCTTGGTGGTCTAAGTCTGCACACAACAAATGATGAAAGTTACACTCCTGGTTTGCCAGGACTTTCATATAAAAACTCCGCATAACAAGCTGCAATCATGATGGTTTCATCGTTTATTGTGACCGGATCAGATAACCCTGCTCCGGCCATGCCGGTTATACTTCAGACTCTCCTGGTGAAGTATTCTCCTGGCCTGAATCTTTCCGGGAGGTATCTGCTTCTGGTTCATAAGTATCAGCATCAATGCCTGCCCCGGTATCTGCATCGGTCAATGAAGCATCGATCTCTACTTCAGTCTCTGCTTCAATAGCTGCATCGGTCTCTGCTCCATCCTCTGCAGCGGTTGCCGATTCAATTTCTGCATCGGTCTCTGTTCCATCCTCTGCAGCGGTTGCCGATTCAATTTCTGCATCGGTCTCTGCTCCATCCTCTGCAGCGGTTGCCGATTCAATTTCTGCATCGGTCTCTGTTCCATCTTCTGCAGTGGTTGCCGATTCAGTTTCTGCATCGATTTCAGTCTCTATATCTGCACTTGGCTCTGCAGGTGGCTCCTGGGTGGCTCCGTTTTTATTGGCAAGAACCTTGTGAGCATTTTTTATCAATTTTTCCGCATCTGCTTCTGAAATTTCAACCGCTGCAGACAGATCCTCAACCAAAGCTTCTGAAACATCCCTGGCAGAACAAAAACCATTTCTGTACAAGGCCTCGGCACGGGCAAAGCTGACGTCAAGAATTGTCATCAAAGAGTCATACCCATGTTTCAATTGACTTGAGTATTCCTTCTCACTCATCACCTCAATATGCCATCCTGTAAGCCTGCAGGCCAGCCGGACATTCTGCCCGTTTTTTCCAATGGCAATGGAGAGGAAATCATCTGCAACAATAACTTCCATACTTTTATTATCTTCGTCAATGATAACCCTTGTCACTTCAGCTGGTGCCAGGGCATTGCAGACAAATTTTGCAACATCAGGACTCCAGGATACAATATCAATCTTCTCTCCCCTGAGTTCCTGAACAATACTCTGAACACGATTACCCTTCATACCCACACAGGCACCCACAGGATCAACATCAGAGTCTGTGGAGCTTACAGCAATTTTTGAACGAACTCCAGGCTCCCTTGCAACTCCCTTTACACTTACAATACCTTCTGAAATTTCAGGAACTTCTGAGGCAAACAGCTTTACAACAAATTCTGAATGTATTCTAGAGAGAACAACCTGAGCACCCCGTGCTTCTTCAAGCACATCAAGTATATATGCCCTTATACGGTCACCCCTTCTATAATAGTCCTTTGACACCTGTTCCCTTGAGCTAAGAACAGCTTCAGCCTGGCCAAGATTGACCAGGATATTACCACGGTCAATTCTCTGGACAATTCCATTTATAATCTCACCCTTTTTATGAATGAAATTTTCATAGACTGCGTTTCTCTCAGCTGCCTTCATTCTCTGGATAATAACCTGTTTTGCAGCCTGGGCGGCTATCCTGCCAAAAATGGAGGTATCCACTTTTATTCCAAGACTGTCGCCCAATTCACACTCAGCATCGTATTTCAGGCCATCTTCAATGGTTAATTCCACCGCAGAGTCATCAACAGACCCAACGACCTCTTTAAACTGGAAAACCTCAACTTCTCCTGTTTTATCATCATAGTGCACTTCAATATCAACCCTGGCACCAAGTTTTTTTTTTGCAGCCGCCTCAACAGCATCTTTAAGAGCGGCTATGAGAACAGCAGTATTTATACCTTTTTCACGGCCTACCTGCTCAATAACCCGTTTAATATCTGTAATAAGCATCACTGATCTCCATGTACTCTTTTCCTATGCAAGTCTTGCCTTACTGATCTGCTCCAGTTGAAAAGCCCTGACTTCTGTATCAACAACAAGCTCAACGTGCCCTTTTATGAATCCATTAAGAATGCCTGTAAATCTCTTCCGGCCATTAATCAGTTCAACGGTTTCAATACGAATTTTCTGCCCTTTAAACCTTTCATAATCAGCTTTTTTTTTTAATGGCCTCCTGGGCCCTGGAGAAGCGACCTCAAGTCTGTATGCCCCCATATCTTCCAAATGCACATCCATAAGATCCCCAAGCTGCCTGCTTATAAAAGCACAATCATCTATGGTGACCCCATAGGGCTTATCAATGGAAACCCGGACAATCACATCATGACTACTGCTGAGCACTTCTACATGGACAAGCTCGATATTCTCGGAAAGGCATAAAGGTGCAGCCACTTCCTCTATTTTTAAAACAATTGAATTTTGACCACTGCTTTTATTCTCTGCCATACTTCCTGCAAACTCCTGGTAATAAGTCCATTCATCCAACCCCCAAAAAATAGAAAAACGGGCAAAGCCCGTTCTCAGATGTACAATTCGCAAAATAAAATATTAATTACACAAATCAAAACCTGCCCCACAACTTACTTTTAACAAGTAAACATGGAGCGGGCAACGAGATTCGAACTCGCGACACCAAGCTTGGGAAGCTTGTACTCTACCAACTGAGCTATGCCCGCATATCAATTGAGAATGATAAAGCAAAAAAAAACAAAAGTCAAACAAAAAATAATCAGGAGGGAAGATCTGCCTTAAATTTATCCACTAAAATCTTTGAAATACGACTGTGCAGCCCCTTTATTTTTTTCTCCTTTAAGGTTTTTTCAAAGGATCTGTACACCACCCTGAAAGAGAGAGATTTTTTCCCTGCTGCAAGGGAGTCTCCCTGGTAAAGATCAAAAAGAAAAACATCTTCAATAAGGGATTCCTTTTCCATAATCACTTTTATTGAAGAATGGACATCCCCTGCTTCAACATCACAATCAACAATAATTGTAATATCCCTTGATATGGATGGATACTTTGGAAGAGGTGATGAAACTGTTGACTGTGGAACAATTTCCAGCAAAAAACTCATATCAATATCAAAAACAAATGCATTTTGTTTAAGGCTGAAATTTTTAAGAACCAAAGGATCTATCTGCCCCACACTTCCAATGACACGCCCATCTTTTTTAATTACAGCTGCATATCCTTTTTTAAAATAAGGATACATCTCTTCAGATGCCCTGGAAAAATTCAGATCACCAACGTCAAGGGCCTGGAACAGACCTTCAACAGCACCTTTTATATCAAAAAAATCACACTCAACCTTTTTAGAATGCCATGAATTTTCAGAACTTGCCCCGGTCCACAACCCTGCAATCATCTCG
This sequence comes from Thermodesulfobacteriota bacterium, assembly GCA_034659375.1. Classification (GTDB taxonomy): domain Bacteria; phylum Desulfobacterota; class Desulfobacteria; order Desulfobacterales; family Desulfobacteraceae; genus DATFJZ01. The sequence goes on along the minus strand of JAYEHB010000134.1, from coordinate 6,854 downwards.
CGTTCCTTTGGCTGAAGACCTTTTTTTATTGCAAAAAAGACATTACCTGTTTCAAAAAGCCTGAGAGTCTCAACCTGCTTTGAAACATTCTGTTTCATATTCTCCAGAAGACCTGGAATAAGAGAAGTTCTCAGCACTGCCAGATCTTCTGAAATGGGATTTAAAACAGCTTCAATGGATCGTCGTTCATCATCCCCGGCAAGATTGAGCTTGTCACAGGAGTCAGGGCTTGTAAAACTGTAATTAACAGCTTCACTAAAGCCATACCCTTTCATAATATCTTTGACCCTGTCTCTAAGAATTATTTTTGGTGAGAGACGCTCTTGCCTGGCAGGCATTGCAGGAAAACTTGTTTTGATATTGTCATATCCCCAGAGCCGTGCCACTTCTTCGGAAAGATCCTCGGGCAGCAAGACATCAACCCTGAAAGAGGGAACTTCAACTTTTAAAGTTTTTTCATCTTCAACTATTACTTTAAATTCAACTGACTCAAGTATCTCTTGTATGACAGAAAGGCTCAGATCTGTCCCCAAACGTCTGTTTAAAGCGTCTGTATTGAGTTTAATTTCAATACGTTCACTTTTCTTTGAATGCTGATCAATAATGCCTTTTGCAATGGATGCATCCGAAACTTTTGCCATGAGTGTCAAGGCACGTACCAGAGCTTTTTTTGTACCCCGGGGATCAACGCCCCTTTCAAAACGATGGGATGCATCCGTGGCAATACCTGTTTTTCTGGCTGTTTTTCTCACTGACACAGGATTAAAATATGCACTCTCCACAAGCACTCTTGTTGTATTTTCAGAAATTTCAGAGTTCATTCCACCCATGACACCTGCAAGGGCAACAGATTTTTCTCCATCACATATCATCAGCATATCAGGCTCAAGCTTATGCTCTTTTTCATCAAGGGTGGTAAATTTTGTCTCGCTGCCTGCCCTTTTCACTTCAATTCTGCCGCCGGTAAGAAGGTCATAGTCAAAGGCATGAAGGGGTTGTCCTGTCTCCATCATTACAAAATTAGTAATATCAACAATATTATTAATTGATGCCATTCCAACAGACTCAAGCCTCTGTCTTAACCAGAACGGAGAAGGCTTAACTTTCACATCCACAAGAAGCCCGGCTGCATATCCTGGGCAGAGGTCAGGATCAAAAATATCTACTTTTACAAGATCCTCAATTAAAACATCACAAAGTTTATCCTGGAGAATTTCAGCATCGGGGATTGTGATGTCTGCATTTTTTTCCTGAAAAACCGCTATTTCCCTGGCAACTCCGATCATGGAGAGACAATCGGGACGATTGGGTGTAAGATCTATGTCAAACATATAATCTGAAAGCCCAAGAGCCTCAACAAGAGGAGTTCCCGGCAAAAGATTGCTGTCAAGATCCATAATACCCGCAGTATCGGAGTTAAGCTTTAATTCAGCAGCACTGCACAGCATACCCTCGGAAACTTCACCACGCAGCTTGCTCTTTTTAATCTTGAATTCCCCGGGCAAAACAGCTCCAGGCAGAGCACACGATACATTCATCCCTTTTTTTACATTGGGAGCACCGCAGACAATCGCAACCTCTTTCTCCCCCACATTAACACTGCAGCAACTCAGTTTGTCTGCCCTGGGATGTTTTTCACACTTTTCCACTCTGCCCACAACCACATGATCCAGATAATTATATATTTGTGAATATGATTCCACTTCCAGACCGGCCATGGTCAGCTTTGCTGCCATTTCAGACGGAGCAGAGTCCACGGAGATATATTGTTTTAACCAGCTTAAACTTACTTTCATATTAAAACTGCCTTAAAAAACGCATGTCATTTTCAAAAAACTTCCTGAGGTCATCAATCCCGTACTTAAGCATTGCAATACGCTCAATACCCATTCCAAAGGCAAAGCCTGTATATTTTTCAGTGTCATACCCTACATTCTTAAAAACTGCAGGATGCACCATACCGGCACCAAGAACTTCAAGCCAGCCGGTTTTTGAACATATGCGGCATCCTTTTCCCCGGCATATAACACATCGGATATCAACTTCTGCACTGGGTTCTGTAAAGGGAAAATAACTTGGCCTGAACCTTAAAGATGTCTCTCCATCAAAAATCTGATGAATAAACGTATTTAATATACCCTTTAGATCTCCAAAAGAGATATTTTTATCCACCATCAATCCCTCAGCCTGATGAAACATGGGCGTATGGGTAAGATCGGAATCACACCTGTAAACCTTACCCGGGGCAAGAATTCTCACAGGAGGTTCTCTTCTTTCCATGACCCTTGGCTGGGTTGGAGAAGTATGAGTTCTCAAAACAATATTTTCAGAAAGATAAAACGTATCCTGCATATCCCTTGCCGGATGGTACTTTGGTATATTCAGAGCCTCAAAATTATAGTAATCTGTTTCAACCTCAGGACCTTCAACAATATCAAAACCAAGCTTTAAAAAAATATCAGAGATATCTTTTGTTATTTTTGTAACAGGGTGAGTCGCCCCCCTTGTCATTGATCTGCCAGGCAGAGTAACATCAATAAATTCCTCTGACTCTCCTGTTTCAGACTCAATCTTTTTTACAGCACTTTTAAATGCTCTATCAAGCTTTGCCTTTAAAATATTGGCATTTTTTCCTGCAGCCGGCCGCTGCTCTTCATCAAGCTGTGCAATATTTCTTAAAAAGGATGTCAGCACGCCTTTCCTACCAAGATATCTGGTAGAAAGAGCCTCCATCTCTTCTAAATCAGAAGCCTTGCCAAGCTCCTCAAATGCCTCTTTTTCAATCTCTTGTATATTTTTTTCCACAAAAATTCTCCACACCAGCTTAGAACAGACTTAAATCTGAGCCGCAGCCCTTGATGCTATCTGGGAGAACCCGGCAGGATCAGACACAGCCAGTTCAGCCAGAACTTTACGATCAAGCTCAATATTTGCAAGCTTAAGACCGTGCATAAACTTGCTGTAGGAAAGATCATTCATCCTTGCACCTGCATTTATTCTCATGATCCAGAGCTGACGAAAATCTCTTTTGCGGACTCTACGGTCACGGTATGCGTACATCAACGCCTTGTCAACAGCATCTGCTGCCGTTCTGTAAAGCTTACTGCGGCCGCCCCTGAAACCCTTGGCCAGCTTCAAAACCTTATCTCGGCGTCGTTTTGCCTTAAAACCTCTTTTGACTCTCATTTTTCACTCCTTGAACAATAATTTATCCGTTGGGCAGCATGCGTTTAACCGCTTTAAAATCGCTGTCTCCAATTATCTGATCCAGCCTTAAAGACCTTTTTCTTTTTGTGGTCTTTTTAGTCAAAATATGGCTGGAATGTGATTTTCTAAACTTATACTTCCCATTTCCTGTTTTTTTGAAACGCTTTGCAGCAGCTCTGCGTGTCTTTATTTTCGGCATTTTTACTCCATATGTTTTTATTGTTGCCCCAAAAAAAGAGAATGGTACAACCGACCCCTTTTGTCGATAATGGGGGCAGAATGCACCACACTCGTAAATATTCGGCTTATAATGTATAAGGTTTAAATTAATGGATCATTTAGGAGTCAGGAGCATGGTCATTGTCCTGCCCTCAAATTTGGGAGTCTGCTCCACCTGGGCAAACTCCTCTGTCATCTCAGCAACCCTGGCCAGCACAGCCCTGGCTTGCTTAACAAGGGTGATCTCCCTGCCGCGAAAGACCAGTGTAACCTTAACCTTATCTTTTTTACCGATAAATTTTTTAATATTCTTGACCTTTGTTTCAAGATCATGAGCCTCTGTCTTTGGCCTGACCTTAACTTCCTTAACCTGAAAGCTTCTCTGTTTTTTCCTGGCTTCCTGCTGTTTTTTGGTCAATTCATATTTATAACGGCCATAATCCATTATTTTACAGACAGGAGGTTTTGCATTTGGAGAGACCTCCACAAGATCCAGTTCATGCTCATTAGACTTTTTAAGAGCCTCTTGTATTGGCATAACACCTATCTGTTCGCCATCAAAGCCTATCACACGAACCTCGTGGGCTCTGATATCCCTGTTCACATTTATCCTGTTCTGGTTGCTCTGCCTGTCTATTCTGCACCTCCTGCAATGTTTAAGTTTTGCCTGCTCCAAATTTTTTCATATAGCAACTTCTAATTATATATGCCTTTTTTTTACTTTGCAAGCATTATTTTACTTACTGACTCAACTTTCTGACCTTCATTTTACCGGTTAAAGTCTCAAAACCATATCGCACGCAACGTCCAGACCTTGACATGCACAATCCAGAAAGTTGAGTTACTGCTTTAAAGTATACTGCTCAAGCAGACTCTCTTTCCAGTACAAATTATCCTCTTTCTTAAAAAAATCTTTAAAAAAATCAAGGCTTTTTTCACGAAGAACTCCAGAAACGACGGTAATCCGGCTCTCCCTGTAAAGAGGTGTCAATTTAGAAAAATCACAACCAGTCCCCCCGCCCATTGGATCTTCATATGCATAAACTATCTTTTTTATCCCCGAAAGGATCGTTGCTGCAAAACACATGAGACACGGCTCCATAGTACAGAACAGAACTGCATCAACCGGATCAAATTCCAGACCAGCTTTTTCAAGATTTTTCAGCGCTCTGATCTCGGCATGATCAATCTCACTGATACAACCCCTTCCTGCCATGGTTCCTTTTCTTGAACCAGTGGAGACAACCCTCCCCTGATAAACAATAACACACCCAACGGGAAACTCACCTTTTTTAAAAGCCTTTTCAGCCTCATTTAAGGCAAACTCCATATAACACTCATATTCCATAGATTTAATAGCAGCACCTCATATCACAAATTAAGGATCTCAACTTTCTGACTTCAGATCTCTGGATTGGATTTTGACATTTCCTTATATTTTTACCTATAATTTGTTGTAACATACTGAAATCATTATATGGCACGAATTTTGCTTCTGTCCAATTTCTATATGTTTTACACAATATTTTAAGATTGTACGGGCGAACGGCCGTTCGCCCGTACTTAAGATACAAAAGCCATCACCACTATTCAAGCACAATCAGCAAATAAAATGAATAAGTATACAAAATTTATTTCATATATACAATTATTTTCTTGAAATAACTGGTTAGTTCTAATAGATATAATGTATATTGTTTAAATTTTATGGTAAATTTTAATTTATATTAAATCTAAAAACAGAAATACTATTACAAACAATCACTTAACAGAATGAATATTATACATTATCGCACGCAGCGTCCAGGCCTTGACATGCACAATCCAGAAAGTTGAGTAATTTAAAAATGGACAGAATTGGCAATTCATCCCATCGGCTGAAGACCGAAGGTTTTTTTGCCACAAAACTATAAAAATATAAAAATATAAAAATAAAAAAATGAAATCTTTTAATAATGATTCTTTAAGAAATCAAGAGACAATCAACAAAAAGCAAAGTTCAGGACAAAAGATACAACCTTCCATATGTGAGACATACCAAGCAAGGGAAGAAAATTTTATCTCTAAATTCGGATGCCTGAGTTCTGAAACAAAAGGCCGGGCGAGACAGGAAAAAGCATGCAGTATACGCACACCCTTTCAGCTTGACAAAGACAGAATTGTATATTCAAACAGTTTTAGACGGCTCAAACACAAAACTCAGGTTTTTCTATCACCCTTTGGAGATCACTACACAACCCGCCTCACACACACCTTAGAAGTCTCTGCAGTTGCAAGAACTATTGCCAGAGCCATGCGCCTTAACGAAGACTTAACGGAAGCCATTGCCCTGGGGCATGATCTGGGACACACTCCTTTTGGGCATGGAGGAGAAACAGCGTTAAAAGAAATTTTCGCTACAGCGTTTTGCCATAGTGACCAGAGCCTCAGAGTAGTTGACACCCTGGACAATAAAGGAAAAGGACTTAACCTTACAGTTGAAGTCAGGGATGGAATACTGAAGCACTCCAAAGGCTTTGGAGAAATAATACCCTCTGATCCAGGAAAAACGGCAGCAACTGTTGAAGGAAAAGTTGTAAGAATTGCAGACATAATTGCATATCTGAACCATGATCTTGATGATGCCCTTAGAAGCGGAGTAATAACCAAGGAGCAGATCCCGAAAATCTGTATTCAAAAACTTGGAAGCACACATTCACAAAGAGCACGCACCATGGTACAGAAACTTGTCTACAACAGCCATCCTGACAATGATGAGTTAAACCTCTGCATGGGCAATGAAATTTTTTCTGCCATGACTCTGCTGAGAAAATTTCTCTATGAAAAGGTATACAGGTCACCCTCTGTGCACAGTGAATTTGTAAAAGCAAAAAAAGTATTAATAGAACTTTACAACTATTTTCTAAAAAACACTGAACATCTCCAGACAGAGCTGGAAAAAATGGAAATGGCACCATGGGAACCCTCCAAGATCTCTTTAAAAAGATCAGTCTGTGATCTTATTGCCAGCATGACAGACAGATATGCCATGCATCTCTATACAAAACTTTTTTTCCCAAGACCCCATGTATAAACCAGCATGATAACAACCAATTTAAAAATTCCATGAGCTTAAATAGTTATTTACTGTCAACAACCCCTACCCTAAAGGGATAGGGGCTTGAAAAAGCCCCTGCCTGACAGGGTTGCGAACTGCTTGCATAGAGTTTGTGGTTGATTAGACAGCTAAAAGTAGTTTTTTTTAGCAGCCGTTTAGAACATATACAGGCTGACCTCGATGCTCCACAAGTCGAGTCGTTGGAGGAAATGTCAGCAGAGGGAAGTAAACATAGCTGAGGGTAGGCTAAGTCGAGGGAGTCCCTGCAAGCGAGGAACTCCCTTCAGTCCCTGCAAGCGAGGAACTCCCTTCAGTCCCTGCAAGCGAGGAA
>JAYEHB010000133.1:0-2343 GCA_034659375.1 Thermodesulfobacteriota bacterium | reverse complement strand
TTGATAATTCACAATTCACAATTCATAATTCATAATTCATAATTCACAATTCACAATTCACAATTCATAACTCATAATTCACAATTCATAATTCATAATTCATAATTTTATATAAGTCCTTTTCCTGCCTGGGCCTGAATGGCAGTAAGTGCAACAGTGTTCACAATATCGGAAACCAGACATCCACGGCTTAAATCATTTACAGGGTATCTAAGTCCCTGGAGAACAGGCCCCACAGCCACTGCATTTGCTGATCGCTGAACCGCTTTATAGGTATTATTTCCCGTATTAAGATCCGGAAAAATAAAAACCGTTGCCTTTCCTGCCGCATCACTGTCAGGCAATTTTGTCTTTGCAACAATAGGATCAACTGCAGCATCGTATTGGATGGGACCTTCAATCTTCAAGCCTGGAAATGAGACTGCTGCCTGTTCTTTTGCCTTTACTGTGGCTTCCCGAACCTTGTCAACATCTGTGCCTTTACCTGATTCACCGGTTGAATAAGAGAGCATTGCAACAACAGGATCAATTCCAAAGATCTTTGCTGTTTGAGCAGAATTCAAGGCAATTTCAGCAAGCTGATCTGCATTGGGATCAGGATTTACAGCACAGTCTCCGTAAACCAGTACCCTGTTTTCCAGGCACATTAAAAACACACCGGAAATAATGGAAACCCGGGGTTTTGTTTTAATAACCTGCAAAGCCGGTCGAATAGTTGATGCAGTGCTGTGAACAGCACCTGAAACCATTCCATCGGCATGCCCTTTGTAAACCATCATGGTGCCATAATAATTTGTGCTGCTCATGACATCGTATGCATACTCTTTTGTGATCCCTTTATGTTTTCTTAAATCATAATAGGATTGCATATACTCATCAAAATGCGAAGATTCCAAAGGATCAATAATATCAACAGATTTGAAATTCAACCCCAGTTGAATGATTTTTTTATAAATATTTGCTTTATTTCCAAGAAGAGTAATCTTAACCACATCTCTTTTAAGCAGTCTTTCAGCTGCCCTTAAAATCCGTTCATCAACACCCTCGGGCAGTACAATATGCTGTTTAAACTTTCTTGCCTTTTGCAGCAGCCCGTATTCAAACATCTTGGGAGTAACAGTCATGCACTTTGTTTGAATAACCTTTTCACCAAGTTGTTTTGTATCAACATGTTTTTCAAAATTAGCCAGAATCCGTGTTATTTTTCTCTCATTTTCCGGTAAAATCCCGGGACGAATCCTGTCAATTTTCCTTGCAGCAGGAAAGGTGTCATCTTTAACACTTAAAATAGGAACCATTCGGGTAAAACTATTAATCAGATCCATAACTGAATCATCAGGTTTTAAACCGCCTGTAAGAACAAGCCCTGCAATATTTTTTTTCTGTGTTGAAGATACAGATGCAAGGCAGGCAACAATCACATCCGCCCTGTCTCCAGGAGTAACAACAAGAGCTCCGGATTTTATTCTCGCTAGAAAATTTCTAAGCTGCATGGCTGCAATTACCGTGAGATGCACACCCCTGCTCAAATCTTCCTTTCCATATAAAACTTCAGCATCAAGGGCTTCTGCAATTTCTCCCATGGAAGGTCTGTTAAGGGATGGACGCTCAGGCATGGTGTAAAACAACTGCCTGTCTGCCCACTCCTTTTTTTTAAGTTCCTCCATAACAGCATCACCCATTGCAGGATCAGTCCTGTTAACAATAGTTGCAATTATCCGGCACTTTTTTCTTGCCATGGAATCCTGGGCAGCTTCCACTGCCTGGACAGCATCAACTATTTTTTTATTCCGCCCGTTTGCAACCAGAAGAACGGGACATGCAAGATTTTTACAGATCTCTGCATTGATATCAAATTCAAAAACCGCTGTGGATCTTACAAAATCAGTTCCTTCACATAAAACAAAATCACATTTTTCCTTTAATTCATTATATTTTTTAATTATTGCTTCAAGGATCTCATCCTGCCTGCCAAGGGAAGCAAGTGTTGCAGCCTCACCTGCTGTAACCCCATACATCTCGCTAAACTTCTCTTTTACATTAAAATGTGCTGAGATCAGCCTGATATCAGCATCATCCTCCCTGATAATAGGGCGAAAAAAGCCAACTTTGTGGACTTTTCTTAAAAGCAGTTCCATTACTCCAAGAGTAACGGCTGTCTTCCCGCTTCTTGCTTCAGTAGCAGCTATATATAGTGCATCTGCCATTATTGTACTCCTTTAGGGCTCACTCCCGGAATTGATAATTAATTTTTCAACTTTCTGACCTTAATTTTACCGGTTAAAGTCTCAAAACCATATCGGGGTCAGGCTTTTGTTATTTGTGTCGTTATCAAACAGTGAA
>JAYEHB010000132.1:0-2344 GCA_034659375.1 Thermodesulfobacteriota bacterium | reverse complement strand
CTTACCGCTCTGTTTTTCCCTGAAAGTGCAATTCCAGTTCTGATTTCAGGTTCATAAAAATAATTGGAAGAATAAATATCCAATGCCTTTTTTTGTGCAGCCAGATCCTCATAGCTCAGCCATCTACCGCCCAGGGATGTTAATTCGCCAATATCTCCCTTTGCACAGTAAAATGAGGACCCCGTTGAAACCTTTACAAGGGGAGTTGACATTTTTTCAGCCCTGAATATTCTTACGGATTTATCTCTTCCGTTTTCAAAATCGCTTTTATTTTTTCCAAGTTCTGATTTTTCAGCAAACCATGAAAAAGGGGCAGGGACATAAATTTGAAAATCTTTGACAAAAAGAATTCCTGCAATTTCAAAATTAGGATTTCCTCCGGCCTTTCCAATAAAATCTGTGATTTCAGACCCAGCTTTGTTGTTAAGATAGTCTTTTATTTCAACATTATTCTGCTTTAAGACAGCAGTTCTGAACGCACCTGAAAGCGTTTCTGCAGGTGGTGGAAATATGGACTGGGCTGAATGATTTTCCCCCATCACCATTGGTCCTGCACTCTTGCAGAAAATCGTATCCAGGGGACTTAAGCTGTACCAGTAGATCATTGCTGTTCACCTCCTAATATAAATGAAGAAACAACCAGGCTTTCAGGTTCAAACCCGGGCTTTTCAGAATCTTTGGTCACAATCAGCCTGGCAATATTTTCTGCAGTTTTGTTTATGTCAGTTGTTTTGCTTTGAACCCCTGATCTTTCAAGCTGATGCAGAATAAAGTTTGTTAGATTTTCTTGATAATTTTCATGGGCGAGAATGGCCTCGACTCCTGTTCTGAACTGTTCAAGCCTGTACACAACAGATTTTGAAATGTCATGGGAAATGCTCTGCCCGGTCTGTTTGAAAATATTCCAGGTGTCAATGTTGTCATCATCCCATTTGCTGACAAAAAATCTTGAACCGCCGGATCTTTTTCTCAGTTCAACTGCACAGGCATTTCTTCCGGCCTTGTCCTTTGCAATTGAATCAAGAAGATAATGGGATTGTTTAATCATTGCCGTAAGATTTTCCTTGTGATGGCAGATTAAAATACCGGCTGAAATTGAAATTTTTTCACCTTTTCCAAGGCATAATGACATTTTCCCGGGTAAAGGGGTGAAAACTTCATTTACCGGTGTTGAATTGTAGTGGTCATCAATGGATTCAATAAAATTAAAATATGAATTATAATAATCTCTGATTTCCATTGCAGCATCTACTGCCATGTTTACCGGAAGGACAGCGCAGACATCATCCCCGCCGGCATAGATCAGTTTGCCTTTATATTTTTTTACAATTGAAGAAACACCGTAGATTGAAAAATCACCCAGAGATTCTGAAATCGCAGCATGAATTGACGGGGTCAAAAGCCTCTGGGGGTAATGGTTAAAAATTGCCTTCCAGTTTTCCGTAAAAATTTTAAGAAAATCTGGACTTTCAAGCTTTTGCCGGATTACAGGGTGAAGAATTGACTGCCAGGTGGAATTGATGGTTGAGCCGTTTACAAGTTGACCCATTTTATCGCCGTCCATGAGTAAAACGGCATAGTATCTGTCTTTTATTTCAGGAGTCTCCATTCCTTGAAGGGTATCAGAATCAGAGTCGTGCAGCATTTGAGCTGTTTCTTTTTTTTCATGATCTGAATCAATATGATGTTTAAGAAAATAATTGTAAAGGCTCATTTCAGTTGTTGAAGGATATGATTTCTGATTTTTAAAGGTTTTTGCCAGAACATGGTCTTTATAATCTGAATTTTCAAAAACCCTGTATAAAATTCTTTTTATCATGCACAGCGCACAGAGTTTTTCATTTGTGTTTTCCTTAAAATCCGATTCCCGGTTCCATTTTTTCTTGAAATCATGCCAGAATTCTTCAATATTATCCTTATATTCAGAAGCCTTGATGTCATTGCTGTATTTTCTGCAGTGAAGAACTTCAAATTCCCTGCACTGATGACATTTTTCTCCTGTTTCTTCCCCCCTTGTGCTTGTTCTTACAGATTTTGAGGCTGCAAGGGAAGACTGGACAAGACTGTGGGAGACAGAGTAGAGCTGTCCTGTTCCAGATTCGTCATAGTGTCTGCCCTCAATGATTTTATTAAATATCTTAACCACATCTTCCTGATTTTTATACAGTGCTTCAGGTAAAATTTTTGATGCTTCCGTTAAATCATCCTTTGTCAGAAGTCTTGAGGCGGCCCATGAAAAATCAAAATAATCATGGCACTGTCTTTCAAACATGTCATGGATATGTGCTTTTTCTTCTTCCCTTATCCTGGGAGTGTTTTTTACGGCAAGATCCTCGCACATACT
>JAYEHB010000131.1:0-2344 GCA_034659375.1 Thermodesulfobacteriota bacterium | reverse complement strand
TCATGAACAAAAGCACAATAAAAAACAGGCAAAAAAGATAGCTGTAAAAATGACAAAACGCAAAGGAGAACCGTTTAACGCTTACCGTTGTGAAATTTGCGGAGCCTGGCACATCGGGCATGAGAAAACAGCGTTCAGGTTGTTTATGTTGACTCCACAGAGGTATCTCAGAAAGGCGGTAATATAGAATCATACCTGGATTTCCGTTTTGAAACCATCGGGGGAAAATCGGCAAACAGAGACTTGCGGGAACTCAAGACAACTTTCAACTGGCTTGTTTCCAGACGATTATGCCCTTCAAACCCTTGCATTGGCATTGAGGAGTATGAAGAGGACAGCTTTGTCAGATATGTGCCACCGCCGGAGGATATCAATGCCGTGCTGCTGGCAGCAGAACCATGGGAGTATGATTTTCTTCAGTGCATTTATCACACTGCAGCCAGGAGAGGGGAGATTCAACGGGTAAAGTGGGATGATATCAATTTTCAGACTGGCAAGATAATTCTGTGGACAAGGAAGAGGAAGGGGGGATCCCTGGAACCAGATGAATTGTCAATGAACTCTGTTTTAGCTGAGTTGCTTGAAAATAGATACAGGGACCGTCACAGGGAATCCCCGTATGTGTTCCCAAATAACGACGGGCAGATGATCAGTAAGAATACTTTGGATAATGTCATGCCAAGGCTTTGCCGAAAAACTGGAATCAAGCCGTTTGGTTTCCATGCTATCCGGCATCATGTTTCAGCCATTATGGCTGATTCAAAAAAGCTGTCCCTGGTCCAGATTCAAAAACAATTACGTCATAAGCGAACCACCACCACAGACATCTACCTGAAAAGTTTTACAGGGGATGAAACAGGAGCAGCAGGAGTCCTTGAAAAAGCCCAAAAAAAAGAAGTTCACACCAAAGTTCACACCATTTACCCAAAAAAAAAGACCGAATCTGAATGATTCGGCCTTCTGAAACCCCTTGATACTGGCGGAGAAAGAGAGATTCGAACTCTCGATGGAGTTTTACCCCCATACTCGCTTAGCAGGCGAGCGCCTTCAGCCACTCGGCCATTTCTCCTTTTAAATCTGGCGGAGGAGGTAGGATTCGAACCCACGAAGCTTTGACACTTAACGGTTTTCAAGACCGCCGCCTTCAGCCGCTCGGCCACTCCTCCAAAATCAGACTGACCAAAGCTTTATATCATCTTATTTTAGTAAGGTCAATACCAAATGTTGCTTTTTTTAGAATTGCTCTATAATTGCTCTAAAATTGATCTAAATGTTGACACACAGGAAAATTGAACTATAATTGAAGGATTTATTTAAACATTCAATTTTTTGGTTTCTGCCCTTTAGGGTATTGTGCCTGTCATTGCATGGGGTTCTTAAAGTTGTATAACCGGCATGGCTGGTGCATGGTCATTCTCATCGGCCACAACAAATTTAAAAAGTCTATCATTGCAGTCGCTTGGACGGGCTTTCATATAAAAGGAGTGTAGTAATGAGGCAAAAATTTACATTTGAAATAGATGCAAAAAAGAGTATTTTTATACTTTCAGAAGCAGGAGAGGGTGAGCCTGGTTTTTTTGTACCTGTGTATCACGAAGAGTATGATTTAGAGGAGATGAGAAAGGCAGCAGCCCTTGGCAGGGACTTTTTTATTGAGAAGATGAGGGGAAAAAATTTTTTCCCTCCCTTTGATCTTTCATGTAAACTGTTTGAGGCAGCTAAGGGGTTTTTTTCAGATGAGCCCGAGGAAAAACTGGTTGTTGAGTATAGCGATGTTGAATCATTCCCTCCGTTGGATGAAGAAAATGAAGATGATGATGAAGATGATGATGTTGAACTTGATGACCTTTTAAAAGAGGAAAAGGAAAATGAGGATTTGAGTGAGGATGATATCAAAGAGATAGATACTGATGATGATACTCCCAAATTTCAACCTGAAGATAATTCCGAGCATGAGAACTGATTAATATTGTAAACTACCGCTACCCTAAAGGGATAGCGGCTTTTTAAAAAGCTGCAATACCTGTAGAGTAGTAGCTTTTGAAAAATCTTCGGATTTTGAGAAAGCCTGAGTTTACCAGACTCAGGTAGGAGAAATCCTACCTACGATAGATAGGTTATGACACACATGGTTGACGCACCAGACCAGCAACTAATGTCGCTTGTGTTTAAGAAGAACTGAGGTAAGGTTCGGTGATACAAGCTTTGAAGCCTATCTATCTTTGTCGAGGTGAAGTCGAATTTTCTAATTGGTAACAGATTAGAAATACGCATAACCTGAAGGGGAAAAACTATACATTAGTTTTTGTACTTAATCAAAATGGTAAGAGACTTACAGCAAGAA
>JAYEHB010000130.1:0-2353 GCA_034659375.1 Thermodesulfobacteriota bacterium | reverse complement strand
CAGAAGATATATTTTTAGATGCTTCCTTAACCCGGGAAAAATAATAACCTGATATACCGGCAATGATTAAGGCGATAATTAAAGCCACTGATATTTTAATAAAACTGGTTTTTTGTTTTAAAGGTGTCAGCAGTATATCAAACACCTCATCAATATGGCTGACAGCATGGCATTTGATCTGTTTTTGCATGAAAATCCAAGAGAGTTCATCAGGAATATTATATCTGTTTTCTTTGGGATAAAAAACAATTCCGTTGTTATTTACAAGTTGAGCTGCTGTCTCAAGTTTTGTTTTAATACCTTTTATTTTTTTTATGGTACCGTCAGCATTAATTATGCCTGTGGCTGCAATATCAGGCATATCTGATTTTAACAAAGCTTTTGCAAAGGCAATGGCAAAACAAAGACCTCCGCTTTCACCTGCAATATTTGCCTTTGCATTGGTTCTTTCGAGGAGTTCAATACCGGCAGTCCGTGGTAATATTTTCACACCCCGTAATTTTAAACTTGTGTAGGCTGCATGGGATGCATTTTTTGCGGCAATGGTAAAATCACCCTCGCTTTCCGATACTATGTATGCATCGGCAGGTCTGGGGCTTTCAGGTCTGGGGGGGAATAAAGAGCAGTTAACACAATAGTAATTGCCGTTATCAAATAAGAGAAAGGTTTTACCCATTGCTATTCTCGTCAGATGATTTTGATAATACAACTGACCATGTTGAAAGATCTATTGTGTCAAGAGTGTCTGTTTTTACAGCAGCCCTGCCATGTTTAATTTTTGCCTGTAAAATAGTTATTCCCCTGGCATCTTTAATCAGGGCTTTCATTCCCTGGTATATTTTATCATCACCAACGGTTTCAAGCACAATCATTGCCTTTTTAAGGCTGCCCTCTTCCGGCAATATGCCAAGCATGAATTTTTCACAGTCACTTTTCATATAAACAGGCCCGGTAATTTCGCCTGAAGCTGCCTGGAGAATACCAAAACTTAAAATTGATCCGCCGCCTTTTTCATCATAGTCGTCAGCATGGGTGGATCTGTTTAAATCACAGAGTGTTTTCCAGACATCAAGACATTGCGGGCACTGGGAAAGATGGTTGATTTCATCATTATCAGCCTGCTGCAGCCCCTTTTTTAGAGAAAATAGATAAAGCCTTTTTTCAGGGATGTGATCCTCGGGAGTTGGCAAATGTTCTGCCCATATTTTAAAAACTTCCCTTGTGCTGATTTGTCTGTTCATAATATACTCTCCATATACTGAGTTCTCCAGACTGCCTGTGGCAGTTAAGTTAAATCCCAGCCGTTTTTTTCAAGGCAGGATTTCATACTTTCTTTTGCTCTTATATGTTTCTGCCTTGCTTTTTCAATGGAAAAGCCAAAGCTCTTTCCAACCTGTTTCAGGGTCATCTCCTTAAAATCCCTTGCAACAAAGACGAGCCTGTCTGAGACATCTTCTATCAGATCCATACATTTTTTAATAATAATCGCAAGATCCTTGTTTAAAATCTGGGACTCCAGAGTCTTTTCTGATTTCAACTGAATCAGATTACTGTTTTCCTGATCTTCATCAACTGAGACAGCAGCAGTTGAAAGAGTCTCGGTTGTTAAGACTTTTTTGGCACTCCAGCCAAGTTCTCTTGCAGCGGCATCAGGGTCAGGTGTTATCCCTTTGCTCAAAAGATCTTTCTTTGCCTTTTCAAGTTGTTTTACCCAGTCTCGTTTTTCCTGAGGTACTCTTATCAAAGGGCTTTTTCTCAAGGCATCCATAATTTCACCATTAATTCTGATTGCAGCATAAGCCAGAAAAGGCACTCCCTTTTTTTCGTTAAAATCTTTTTTTGCTTTTAAAAGCCCGATAATTCCGTAATGAAACAGATCCTCTACGCTCACAGATCCTTTTTCACCCATTGGGCAGTATTTGTAAAACAGTTTAAAAGCAATCGCTTTAACACGTTTCTCTTCTTCTTTGTTCAATATAACCCTTTCTAATTATCTATATCGACAGGCTGTTACACAACCCCAATTTTCCCAATTTCGGCGTTGGAAAAATAAATTTAATCCTCGGAATACTGCATGTATGCCTGTGGTTAAATTTATTTTCCGCCTTGAACTTGAAAAAATTTGCATTATGTAACAACCTGTCGAATATGTTTTATGTTTTTCTAAAACAGGCTGTGCCTGCAAAATTTCAATATTTCAATTACCAAAAGCTGAAAGCTGAAAGCTGACAACTTTTTTTCTATTCATATCCGT
The DNA here is from genome assembly GCA_034659375.1 of Thermodesulfobacteriota bacterium. Classification (GTDB taxonomy): domain Bacteria; phylum Desulfobacterota; class Desulfobacteria; order Desulfobacterales; family Desulfobacteraceae; genus DATFJZ01. The sequence goes on along the minus strand of JAYEHB010000130.1, from coordinate 99 downwards.
AAGCACAGGGTTTGTCAAATAAAAAGGATAAAGGTATTTTTAATCAAAACCTCTGTCAAAAGATTTATTATAAGCATTAAAATATTTGCTTTTTTGATA
>JAYEHB010000129.1:0-2354 GCA_034659375.1 Thermodesulfobacteriota bacterium | reverse complement strand
CGTGCCCTGACTGGGTACACCCTGGAATGCGTAACAAATATCCAGGATATGAAAAAAAGAAAAAACAAAAAAAAGAAAATCCTATATGGAATTACTCAACCAACAGACCTAACGGCAATATAAGAGGAGGAGGCACAACAGACTATTATGATTACAAGCCCTTGTTCCAGCCTGATAAAAAAGGTACGCAGACGTATTAAGGTACTTCAAGTGCCCGAATAGGCAAGATGCTGTGCCCTGTGAACGCTTACAAATAAAGGATAAATATCATGAAAAAGGATAACCTTGAATTTGCTCCGGAGAAAAATCATTATCCAGTAAAACTGGATAATACAGATCCATGGAAAATCCTCATCATTGATGATGAAGCATCTGTTCATGATATCACAACTACAGTTCTTAGCAATTTCACCTATGACAACAGACCGATCTCTTTTATAAATGCTTTTTCCGGAAAAGAGGCCAAAGCTCTTTTTCAAAAAAATCCTGACACAGCCCTCCTTCTCGTGGATGTTGTCATGGAGACTGAGAACTCAGGTCTAAATTTTGTACGCCATGTAAGGGAAAATGTTAAAAACAACATTGTTCAGATAGCCATAAGAACAGGCCAGCCAGGTCAGGCTCCTGAAGCAGATGTAATAGCAAAATACAGAATCAACACCTACAACTCAAAAACAGAAATGACAGCACAAAAGCTCATATCCACTGTCACAACGTCCCTTCGTACATACAAACTTTCAAAAGAGCTTTCAACGGAACTTCAAAAAAGAAAAAAAGCTGAAACAAAACTTCAAAAGCTGAATGAGGAACTGGAAAGACGAGTAGAGAAACGGACTTTACAATTAAAGCAATCCAACCTTGAAACAAAAGAAATGGCTGAAAGGGCTGAAAAGGCAAACAGAGCAAAAAGCGAATTCCTTGCCAATATGAGTCATGAGATACGAACTCCCATGAACGGCATCATGGGCATGGCAAAAATGATCCTTGAAGAAAAACTGACACCTGTACTCCAGGAATATGCTGAAATAATCAATAGTTCATCAGAATCTCTGCTAACCATAATCAATGATATACTTGATGTTTCAAAAATTGAAGCAGGAGAATTACAACTTGAACAAAGAAAACTTTCAGTTGCCAATATTATAAAAAACGTTAAAGCACTCCTTAAAGTTAAAACAGATGAAAAAGGACTGGAGTTTAAAACCCACATCTCTAAAAATATTCCTGAACATCTTATTGGTGATGGCGGCAGGATCAGACAGATTCTCATAAATCTTGCCGGTAATGGAATCAAATTCACTGAAAAAGGTCATGTGAAAATATCAGCAGCCCTTGTAAAAGAGGATAATGAAAAAGCAGTCTTAAAGTTTGAAATTAAAGATACCGGCCCTGGTATTTCTGAATCCTTCCAGAAAAATATATTTAAAAAATTCTCCCAGGAAGAGACGTCCATTACAAGACGATTCGGTGGGACAGACCTTGGGCTTGCAATATCAAAACACCTTGCAGAAATGATGGGCGGCAGCATTGAAGTTGAAAGCCGGCTTAATCATGGTACTCTTTTCAGAGTTTTTCTAAAATTAAACAAAATGCCTGCAAGAGATAAATCCTTGACCCCAAAAAAAGAAAACTTAAAGTCAAAAAAGATTCAAAATTTTACAATACCAAACAATAAAATAAAAATACTCCTGGCTGAGGATAATCCTGTTAATCAGAAAGTTGCACTGATCATGCTGAAAAAAAGAGGGCTGTCAGCAGATATTGCAGACAACGGTTTAAAAGTGTTGGAGGCACTGAAAACAAAAAAATACGATCTTATTCTCATGGATATTCAAATGCCTGAAATGAATGGTCTTGAAACCTGCAGAATCATTCGCGATCCTGAATCTGATATTGTCTGCAAAGATATTCCCATTATTGCCATGACAGCCCATGCCATGGAAGAAGATGCTAAAAGATGCATTAATGCAGGAATGAACTCCTTTCTTTTCAAACCTGTTAATCCTTTAGAGCTCTTTGAGGCAATCCACAGGACATTAACCTGATTTTAGAAAGATACTGGCTACCAACTTAAAGCGGGACAATTTCCGCCATTTTGGCTCCATGGTAATACCACAATCAAGCAAAAATTAAGGGCTTGCTAACTAATTGAATTTACAGGCTGTCCCGCCTTATGTCCGTAGCCCCCCCCCATGCCATGGACAGAGACCAATTAAACCCCCGGCTGCCAGATTATGAATTTGATGTTATATTTCAGGGATCTGGAAGAAAATAATATACGTATATTGTGCGGGCCAATTTAAAAAAATGAAATATCAATACAGCCTATACTTAAATGATATTTATGAGAACCA
>JAYEHB010000128.1:0-2359 GCA_034659375.1 Thermodesulfobacteriota bacterium | reverse complement strand
AACTCGCAGGTTGATAGAACCTGCCCAGGGCAGCAAGGGGATCATCCCTGACAGTCAGGGGTGATTATGATTAAAAAATTGGTTTGAGAGTCTGTTTTGTGAGCCCCGCCCCCAAAAAAAGCGGTTATTTATCACTATCAATATCGCTTCTATTTTCATTTTCAATTGAAGACGATTTTTTAAAATGGAAGGCAGTGTAAAGTTATGGCGAAAAAGGAAGATTTGGGAAAATTGGAAAAAGAGATAGAAGAGCTTGAGGAAAAACTGAAGGATAGAGAAGCAGCACTTCCAGCCCATTCCGTCAAACCTCAACAGATGCTTTTAATTGAAGAGTTGGAAACAAGCATCGAGGAGAAGAAGGCGGTTTTAATCGGCACTTTCGGTTTGACCCCAATAAAGTCGAAAAAGAATTGACAGATTTTGTTTTTATGTATATCATTTTGATATACATAAAGGAGGGTCAACAACCCCTACCCTAAAGGGATAGGGGCTTGAAAAAGCCCCTGCCTGACAGGGTTGCGAACTGCTTGCATAGAGTTTGTGGTTGATTAGACGGCCAAATATTCAAATAGGCAGCCGTTAAGAGTATATATAGGTTAGCCCCGATGCTCCACAAGTCGGAAAGGGAGGATCTAACATAGGTGTTGTAAACATAGCTGAGGGTAGGCTAAGTCAACCCTTCCAATTATCCATTCCAGAACCGTTGCCTGCTGGTTTTAAAGACCATAAATTGAAAGGAGCGTGGCATGATTTTAGAGAATGCCCTATTGAACCAGACTGGCTTTGAGAATGACCACGCTCCGGCCGTGCCGGTTATATGAAACTTCGCTTAAATGATTGTAAGCAGGAGAATTTCATTGTTTGGTTTCTGCCCTTTAGGGTATTGTGGCAGATGAGCAATAATCATGCTCCGGACATGCCGGTTTATATGAATGACTGCGGAGAATTGGGGTCGAGAATTGGGGGAGAAATGGGGTCGTATCTTTAATCTTGACATTTCATTCCAAAAACACTTGTTTGCCATTTTTAATGAATAATTGTAATTTATGACATTTTACCGATGACTTTGATTTTATTAACTCTCAACAGAATTTATTAGTCATTTGTCAAGATTAAAGATTTGACCCCTCCTCGTCTCTCCGGGACGGTAGAATTTATCTGAATCTACCACTGGAAGTGGTGGCTTAACGGTAGAGTTAAAGGCTTGAATAATCGAATGTATGGCAAAATCAAAGAGTTTACTGTTAAAGAGTTGAAAGCGTTATTTTCCGATGACAGCGTTAATTATATTGATACGGTTCTTCTCTTTGGTTCAAGGGCAAATTGCACAGCAAAATTACAAAGCGATTATGATTTTGCCGTCTCAGTAACCCAGGATTTAGATACTTTGTGGGGGGTTGATGCGAAGTTATGGATGGATATAGGAGATTTGTTAAATTTAGCTGATACAGATTATGATGTTGTTAATTTATTAAAAGCAGATAATTTTTTAAAAAAAAACATCAAAGAAAACTATATCGTACTTAAAGGAGATGAAAGTGCAACTAAAAGATTACTTGACACAGACAATTGATATCGCCAATGAAGAGAAGGAAATTTTAGACTGCCTTGCATCAAAACATGAGTTGTCAAAAATAGAGATCAGGGCTGCAAAAAATTCACTGCAAGTTATTATCGATAATACAATTGGTAAGGCAAAAAAGATTTTAAAAAACTATAATTGCCCTCTTGTCCCCCATAGAAATAAAGATTCAATCTATTTCTTGTATGAAGTTGGTGCGATAAATCATGAAGCGTACCGATCATTAAGCAGTGCGATTGGTTTTAGGAACAGTATGATTCATGACTATATGCAGTTTAACATTGATGTCTTATTAAAAATTTTAAAAGAGAAAAAGTATTTAGATGTTTATAACTTTTTGATCAGTGATATTAATTATGATGATGTGGTTATCAAAAGAATAGAGAATTTTATTGTCTAAAACAGGGTCAGGGTGGGGGGCATAGGGGTGCATTGTCAGAAAATCAGGTAAAATGCCCATGGAATGATTGCCAGGCGTTTATCAGGAAGTTCATCAATGCCCGAAGCGGTCAAACTTTTCGTCTGCCCACGGAAGCAGAGTGGTCCAGGCATAAGGGCTGAAAAGATAAGAATTCCGGGGACACCATACTAATTCCGGGGACACCATACTTAATTATTGACAAATATCACTATTTTTGGTTTATTTTGTTTATGGCACGAATAGCAAGAGCAGCAGCTCCGGGTTTACCCCATCATATCATACAGTGCGGCAACAGATGTCAGCAGACATTTTTTTGTGAAGATGATTATGCTGAATACCTGAGTTTAATGTCTGAA
>JAYEHB010000127.1:0-2372 GCA_034659375.1 Thermodesulfobacteriota bacterium | reverse complement strand
AATTTATAATATTTCCGGAAAAAGAGGTTTCGTTTAAAAGAAACCTGATAAAATTTGAGCCAATAAAACCGCTTCCTCCAGTTACAAGCATATTTTTCATATAAAACGCAACTCCGTTAATAATTTAGGGTTTGATTCTATTTTCGTTTTGCCGGGGTCAGACCTGCGTTAATGCACTTTTGGTTTTGTCTTTTGTATAGCCGTTGCCAGGGTACACAGAGGTCTGACCCCACGATGACAATAACCCGGGCCTGACCCCAGGATGATCACACAATGATCACACAATGATCACTCAATCTCTATCTCAACCCGGCGGTTCATCTGCCTTCCCCAGACGGTATCATTGCTTTCAATGGGATTCTTACTTCCCATACCAATTGCTTTTATCTTTTCAGGAGCAACTCCTTTTCCAAGGAGAAAACTTCTGATAATATTTGCCCTGAACTCTGAAAGTTTTCTGTTATACACAAAATTTCCATGGGAATCAGTATAACCTTTTAAAATAATATCTACTTCAGGGTAAAATTCAATTATCCTGGCAAACCTGTTAAGAGAGTCAAGTCCCTTGTCAGTAAAATCATTGGTATTGTATTTAAATCGTATCCTCACTTTTGCTTTTGGCAGAGGGGGAATCTCTATTGCAGTTCCAGAGGCTGCTCCTGGTCCGGATTTCACTTCTGCTCCCGATTTTATTTCTGCTTCAAATTTTGCTTCTGATCCAGATTTTGTTTCTGTCCGGGACTTTTTGACTTTCGGCTGTCCATCTTCGGTTTTCGGCTGTCCATCTTCGGTTTTCGGCTGTCCATCTTCGGTTTTAAATGATTTCTCATTTTTTGTCACATTATTTACCAGATTTTTCTTTAAAAAATCTCTTTTATAATCAGTAATCTCTTTTATAATTTTTTCAGAAATTGTCGGGTCTGGGGAATCTTTGACTTCAGCATGCTCTGGAGAGTATGATTCACCAGGCTTTGATAAGGACAATTCAGAAGGCTTTGATGATGAAATTTCCCGGTGTACAAATTCAGAAACAACAGTTCTAAGACTTACCGCATACCCATGGGCCTTTATAAAAGAATCTCTTATTAAACCAGGGTCAACCACATAAGAACCTGCAAAAATAATTAACACAAGAATCAGGGCTGCAATATACCAGAATCCACCTCTGGCTGGAGAATCTTTTTTGCTGTTATCCTCTTTTTGTAACTTATTTCTTTGGGAGTCTGTTTTGATTTCAGAGTCATCTCTTTTGTCAAACTTATCTTTTATTTCAGTAAAATCTCTTTTTGCTTCGTTTGCCGGGATATTAAGCTCTCTGGCACACTCATGGATAATGGATTCATCAATATTTTTTTTCTCCTGAACATATCCTGTCAGCAAAGCATGATCGCATATAATATTAATTCTTCTGGGCATTCCCCGGGAGTAAAGATGAATCTTATGCACAGCGTCAGGATTAAATATTTTTTTATCTGTTCCTGCAACGTAAAGCCTGTGTTTTATATATTCTCCTGTTTCATCAGGAGTAAGAGGCTCAATATTATAGTTAAGAGTCAGCCGCTGTCTTACCGCTCTGTTCTGGGTTCTTGCGAGGATTTCATTAAACTCGTTCTGCCCCACAAAAAATATATTTAAAAGCTTGGCATCTGCTTTTTCAATATTAGATAAAAGACGAATCTCCTCTAAAAGCTCCTGGGTGAGCAGCTGGGATTCATCAATAATCAATACCACTTTTTTATTGTCAATATATGCTTTATGGAGGAAATGGCTGAACTGAACCAGAAATGTCCCTTTGGATGTAAACTCCCTGTCAATTCCAAAGCCATTGGCAATATAATTATAAAAATCAAGACGTTCAAGGTTTGGATCAGGAACTGTAGTGCAGATCACATCATGGCCAAGGCTGCGAATAAGAGTATTTATCAAGGTTGTTTTACCTGTTCCCACATCCCCTGTAAGAAGCAGGAATCCCTTGTTGTCAAGGACACCATATCGGAGCGTGGCAAGGGCCTCTTTATGTTTTTCACCAAGCCATAAAAATGCCGGATCTGAACTTATCTGAAAAGGTTTTAATTTAAGATTGTAAAATAAAGTATACATATTCACTTTTGTAAATGTTTGTATGAGTGCCTCATATTCGTCTATTTGGGACTGCGTAGCATACTAATGATAGTTTCTGACCTTCAGGTTATGTGAGGCCAAAATGGACGAGGATGGGGTGCTGGCCGAATATTTACTCATTTTTTACAGGTTGTGGAGGAACTCCATATCCTTATCCTGGCTGTTTTTTGTACCAATAACAAGGACTTCAATACGATTGCCATCAATTTTTCTAAAATAGAGCCTGCCATTATATGCAAACAATATCTCAA
>JAYEHB010000126.1:0-10349 GCA_034659375.1 Thermodesulfobacteriota bacterium | reverse complement strand
ATATTCGAGAGAAGACAGCCCAAGCAGTGCCCGAAGTCTGTTGGCGGCCCAGTATCCCTGTTTATGAGGTACTCCGGTTTCCTGGAATTTTGCATGAACTTCTGCGGCAAGACTATCCAGATCAGGGGTTTCCCTGCGGGACAGTGCAGCAATATGCCGTAACATTTCATGCTGATCTGTTAATAATACCGACTTGCTGCTCATCCGGGCTACTGCCCGAATCTCATTGGATTGCCAATCGACATCCTGGAAACTCTCCCGGATTTCCTCGGAAAGCCCGGTGGTCAGATTCAGCTCCAGCTCAGTTTTGCGATCTTCTCGTTTGCTCCATACATCCAGGGCATACTGTGTCCGCGGATTGTCGCTGGTGGATACAGATTCAGCCAGGAATCGGCCGAGCTCTTTCAGGGTGTCATGGATTTCGGACCAGGGATAGACCCGGTTTTGGTGCGAAGCAGCTGAAATATGGCATGTATTTCCCTGGCGTAACAGCACCAGAGAAGGCAAAAAAATTCCTTTCAGGATTAATTCCGGGGACACCATACTTAACTCTTCCCGGGGAATTCCGGGGACAATAATTTTAAAACACCTTGCCCCGTACAGTCTGGCTTTCTTATGCCGCCTCACTTCGAAGCAGTGGCCATGCCCCTGTTTAGAGGCTTCAAGAACGACTATTTCTACGACAGTCCCATCCTCTGCATAACTGATATGTGTATTCCAGTCCTGTGAAGCTTCTTTGGTTATTTCTTTTTCGGAAAGACGGATGACAAGGATATCATCGGCTTCTTCATAACTCACTCTCTCGGATTGGGATAAAATATTGCAAAACGAACCCGTCGGTCGTCCAGGAAATGAATGGAAAAAAGCCTGCCTGGTTCTGATTTCCAGCACAGATAGACATCTCCTTCAGCGGTCAGACTGATTTGAGGTAAACGGGCATCTGGAATCTGTTTAATAAACGCGTGCATGGCCCGCAGCGAATCCAGAGGGTACTCCGGTTTCCTGGAATTTTGCATGAACTTCTGCGGCAAGACTATCCAGATCAGGGGTTTCCCTGCGGGACAGTGCAGCAATATGCCGCAACATTTCATGCTGACCTGTTAATGGAAGAGAAAAAGCGTGAAACGCTCATATTTCAGGGGATGGTAATGGTGGTGTATAGCTCCGCCCCTTTGATTACATTGCTGTTTTGATGATAACCAATTGAAATCACACGCTTTTTGTTTTGAACTATACATAATCTGCTTCCTTCTGCTGTGGAGAATCTGTCAGAGAATCTGCACAGCTTGAAGTTATACGCTGAACCTAATTATTACAATTAACCGGGAATGTCAAGAAATATTTTGTCAAGCGGGGTTCAAGCGGGAGTTTCATGGGGTCAGAGTTTCATGGGGTCAGGCCTGCCTTATTGCACTTATTGGGGGTTAAAGTATTCAAGTTTTCATGCCTGCTTTGGTTATCCTGTTGTGGGGGTCTGACCATAGTAAGTACTTGTTTTCAAGGAAAAATTGTTGCAATTCGGGGTGTTTTTTGCTCTTAGTACCTGGTTTTTGGGATCAAAAACAGCGTTGTAAAAATTTTGAATCATTTGCTAAAAGAAGTTTAAGCAATTTATCTGTTTCATGGCCTTTATAGCCCTTTTAGTCCCTGTTGTTGTGGTAATGTCAATCAAGATTTATGGTAAGTATTTTTTTTATTTTAATCAAGCCAGTTATTTAATTTCAAATTTGGAATTCTGGAAAATTCTTTGATATTAGCACTTATCAGGGTTAAATCCAAAGCAATAGCGTGAGATGCTATCAACATATCATTTGGCCCGATTGGAGTGCCGGTCTTTTCAAGGAACATCCGTAATTTTGAGTAATGAGTGTTCGCTGGCGGTTTTATAGCGAGAATATCAATATGGGACAATATAGCTTCTACCTGTCTGGTTAAACGGCTGGAATCTTTTTTATGGATGCCATAACGCAACTCAGCAGCAACAATTATGCTTGTACAAATTGTTTCTTCACCAATTTTTTTTATTTGTTTAAAAATCTGTCCTGCAGGATGCCGCACAATATCGGAGATAATGTTGGTATCAAGCATATATAAAAAGCTGCTCATAACTATAATTCAATATCATCTAAAGGTAATAAATTTTTGTCTATGTCGGGAAAGACTTCATCAAGAGGTTCAAGTGTTTCCAATAAAGTTAAAAGAGAAGGACGTTTAACTGGTTTTATTATCAACATACCTTTTTCTTTAATAATTATGGCCTCATTACCTGGCAGTTCAAAGGCTTTTGGAATACGCAATGCCTGGCTGCGACCATTTTTAAAAAGAGGAATACGACGTTCTGTCTGCATAATAATCTCCTTTAAAAAGAGATGATCTGTTTATGTATATCTATGTGGCCTATGCTTAATCATATGCCATATTGTAGTAAAAAGTTGTAAGTTGTAAGTTGTAGGTTGTAAGTTTTAGGTTTTTAGGTTTTTAGGTTGTAGGTTTTAGGTTTTAGGTTGTAGGTTGTAGGTTTGTACGTACAACGTATAACGTACCACCTACAACAGATGCAACGGGATTTCCACCGGCTCATTGTTCAGTATCTGCCTGACCATGTTTACATCAAGATCTACAAACTGTGCGATCATTTCTTCAGACATTCCTTTTTTACCGGCTTTGCGGACCAATGCGATTACAGTTTTCTGTGTACCTTGCTCCATGCCTTCCTGCCTGCCTTCCTGTCTGCCTTCCTGCCTGCCTTTATCTTTTATATATTGCGCTAACATGACAGTCTCCTTATGTTGAATGATATTTTCATAAAGCTGTTGCTGTTCCTGGTCGCTTATTTCTGAATACACATCAATGAACTCCACATATTTATCAAAAAGCCCTCTGGTGACCAGTTGGAACAGCCCCTTGTATGCCTGGCGGATAACCTCAATTCGCTCTTCCTTTTCATAGTTCATCTTGGGCAAAAGGATTTTTACCACCGGATTATCCACATTGTAATAATCCCGGGCATTCAAGTCAAACAACTTGTGAAAAACATATTCAAAATGAAGGAACAACCGGTCATTGATTTGTGTGTGCAGATCAAGGGGCACTGTTTTGCGCCACTTTTTCCTGTCTGTGAACAATACCGTCGGGATTACCAGTGCATCCGGATAGGCTTCCATCTTATCGGTGGTGTACCGGAGCAATTTGTGTATGGAAAATTTGGTTTTATCTTCCTGAAACTCCACCAGCCATAAAAGCAGTTGTTGTGTTTCAAAATGGAACAATATCGGCAAATCCAGTGCCAGCCCTGCATCTGAGAGATGGTGTTTTTTGGGTTCCTGACGTGTAAAATCGATGGAAACGATCCTGCCCCAGTTCTGTTCTGCCAGGGGAAACAGCCATTGGAGTGCTTCCCTGGGAAAATCTTGAAACAAATTTTTGAAATTAGGGTCATGGGCTATCATTTATTGCACCTCCAAAACAGATTGTGTGGGATTGTAGCTTGCTAATAAATGTATGTGGTTTTGGTCAACTTGAATTTCAATTATCTCGCCAACGCCGAAGTCCCTGCAAGCGAGGGACTCCGGTCCCCTGCAAGCGAGGGACTCCGGTCCCCTGCAAGCGAGGGACTCCGGTCCCCTGCAAGCGAGGGACTCCGGTCTGCTTAAACCCTCGCAGCCAGTGAAGGGAGTTCCTCGCTTGCAGGGACTCCCTCTAAAACGGGGACTCCCTCCCCTTGAAGCTTACTTCTCATCACCCAATAATGACGCATTAAAATCAATACTTGCTTTTGTTTCATCAAAGACCTTCAGGGCAAAACTGTAAAATTCTTGTGCATCAGTTTGAGAAGGTTTTCCATCTGGCAGCAAACCCAAATCACCTGGATAACGTGCATCAATGTAAATTGCATCAAAATCCGTCAGCATATCTGTGTCCAACTCTAACTCCAGAGCATCTTTTATCAAGCCATACAGTGTCAAAGTGGAGTGAACCTTTGGCACTCTTCCCGTTTGATTCACCAGTATGGCTTTGAAGCATTTTTCGACACATTGTTGCGCGTGGAATGCAACGACATGAGTCAAAAAGTCATCACCAAGTAAATGTTCAATGCTTTTCAAATCAGCAAGAGCGGACAGTGCCCATTCATGAGATTGTCTCTTTTTCATAAAATTCGAATCCCTTTATTTTTGAGATCTTGTGCAAAAGAACTATTAAGGGTGTAAAATTTTTTATGCATTGGCAGAGTGTGAACCAATAAGTCGAGGTTCTTTTTCAATCGGATATCGATGAGAGCTTTGGACACTTTTCTAACGACAGCTCGTTTTTCTCCATAACTATCAGGAATGTAATTGTCTTTCGTGACAACATACAAGTCAATGTCACTCTCTGATGTCGGATGACCAAAAGCATGGCTTCCAAATAAGATCACTGTCGCCACATCAAGATCTTTAAGCTGTTTTGCAATTTCTTGTTTTATCGTTTCGATTTCTTCCATGTTATTCCCTGGTAAAGCGGGTCTGACCCACCTACAACAGATGCAGCGGGATTTCCACCGGCTCATTGTTCCACGCCGAAGTCCCTGCAAGCGAGGGACTCCGGTCTGCTTAAACCCTCGCAGCCAGTGAAGGGAGTTCCTCGCTTGCAGGGACTCCCTCTAAAGAACAATACCGTCGGGATTACCAGTGCATCCGGATAGGCTTCCATCTTATCGGTGGTGTACCGGAGCAATTTGTGTATGGAAAATTTGGTTTTATCTTCCTGGAACTCCACCAGCCATAAGATGGCTACCCACTTAAGGCGGGACAGCCTGTAAATTCAATTAGTTAGCAAGCCCTTAATTTTTGCTTGATTGTGGTATTGCCATGGAGCCAAAATGGCGGAAATTGTCCCGCTTTAAGTTGGTAGCTGACCCACCTAATCGATAATCGATCATTTCTGGCGTATGCCTGGCCTTGGAAAAAGGTATTTCATATATCCTATGATAACAATCCTTTTCCGATTGCTTTTCGTTTTATACTGAGCACCTTAGGGCGGGCACCGGTTTTAAATTTAAATCCCAGACCAAGGCGATAAATCTCAGGGATATAAAAACGAAACTTTTCTGATGAAGCACTGGTATCTTCATAAACAACGCCCAGTTGTTTTAATTCCACAAATGAAGAACTGCTGTCATCGGGCAGCAATGATTTTGAAAAAGGAATCACAAGCTCATCCTTGGATTCTAAAAATTCAGCCCACCTTTGAAAAGTCTTTGATTCCTGCTTAAGTTCCTTGACCCGATGTGAGCTGCACCCGTTTATTGCCGTGCGTATGGCAGCAGGTGGAAGCAGGCGGTTTTTCCATTGGGCTGCTGTAGGAGTGTCAGATGCTTTTGCAGCCTCTTCCAGAAAGCGGACCACATCTCTTGCCTGAAGAGAACCCTTAAAATCTGATAAAGCCCCATATACCCAGTTAATTGTATAGGCTTCTTTTGAATTGTCCTTACCCAGCTTGAGACCCCAAAGCTTTCTCAGCTTCTGGCTAAGCTGGTCTTTGCCCATGGTAGATGGATCTAAATCCATATCTTTCTCAAATACTCCTGATTTGAGAGCAAGCCAGAACACCAGACGTAAAAAAGCGATTTCGTCCCATAACAGCTTATAGTTTTCATATTTTTTTTCAAACTGGCCGCTATTCTGCTTTTTTGCACTGCCAATATAATCCTGACGCAGAAAAATAATCAACCCGATATGACGACCCCGAATCTCACTAAGCCGATTGGGAATTTCAAGCAATGCGGAAATGGCATTCTGCTGATGTTTATCAGAATGTATGTCCGGGAAAAGATTCTCCAACCCGTCCATGAGGAGGACAATGGGCCTGTCTTTCAAGGTCTCGTTAAGCTGCCTGAAATCCGTTATATCATTGTCAGGTGCAGATATGGCCTGTATGATGTTCTCTTCCCAGAAATTTTTCCATTCCGACTCAGAATGATTATCATCCCGAAAACGTTCTATCCCGGTTTTAAAATCATCATAGTCAAACCCATCAAACAAGGATTGATGGGTTCTCAGTTGTTGTATGATTTTAGTTTCTCCGTCTATTTCACTGGATCTCAGTATGGGAAAAAAATCTGCGTTGATCTCGGTTTTGCCAGGTTCAATACTGTTACAGAACGCCTTATAGGTCATAAACCCTGTCATGCGCATAAAATGAAATGTTTTTCCTGATCCTTTTGCACCCAGTGCTGCTACCAGGGGTAAGGTTCTGAAATATTGTCTTGGAAATTCCTTGAAAAAATCAGTTTTCAAAAAACTGTCGGAACTTGTGGTCTCCGCAAAAACATAGTCAGAACAAAAACGCTTCAGTTTATTTATCGACTCAACATGATCCACATCACCTGGGGGAACTTTGTCATCTTGATCCTCCGGCGATTCCAATCCCCTGAAGTAGTCTTTGAATGTTTCAATTAAAGACCCGGCATTTTGCCAGACATCTTCCCATGACCTCACACCGAGCAACTCGCTTTTAAAGGGTGTTTGTTTAATTACAACTGGATCTGAAAGTAACTCGAAATCGGCATCTAACTCCCTGTCTGCTTCATTTTCAGTGCCGAATATGGTGCTGTCAAAACGGGCTTTGGCTTTTAATAAACGATTATCATCCTGATCCGGGGGCACCATGGAAATAATGATTTCAGGCAGCAATGTTTTTTTAACTTTGTTATCTGTCATATTTATTTTCGCCATCTCCTTTAAGATCAGTTCGGTTCCATAAAGAGACTGCTCCGACAAGGTGGTTACAAGAAACCGGTCAATATAGGGGTCCAGCAGGAAGGGCGCACTCAGCTCTGTTATTCCGGCCCGTAAATCAATGAACACATAATCAGCATTGATCTGATCTGCAAGCCGGTCAATACATTCTCTGAGTTTCCACGGATTATCATCTTGTGAAATATGCTCGGGTTTGACATTGATTTGAAACAGATCAAGAGGATTGCTGAAAGCTGGCAGAACATATAATCGAGTGGATCCGACAACATGCTCAAATCTTTGAATTTCCTCAGCAAAATATTTAATCACTGCGTCTGTGGTATATTGGGTATCGGGTTCTGCATATTGTACGGCATCCAGGAACTGGGTAAATCCAATATTAGCCGCCCCCCCGATCCTGTTTTTTTCCCAGAAGGTTATGCCCGGTGCTTCTATGTCCCCGTCTATGACCAATATTTTTTTATCTGTCTCCTTTTCCTTAATGACATCGCTTAAAGATTTAATCATTGCCGCAAGGTGAAGGGTCCTTCCCACGCCACCCTTAAAGGAATGAAGTGCAATTATCTTATGCCTGGGCTCAGGGATTTTGCTTAAAGCATTATCAGAAAGAAAAATCTTTGAAAAATAGAGATTATCAAACCTTGGCCTTTCTAAAAATTCCACATGATCGTCAGAACCCGTTTCGATTGAAATATCCATGGTTGAACCGGCAATATCCAGATAAATTTTTTGGTCCTCAGGGGTATATATATCCGGATTTGGAAACCATGTTTTAAAAGCCCTTTTTACGGCATTTATATCTTCATTCCCCTGCTCAACCAAAATTTCATCCGGATAAAAATGAAGATTGTTTATGCCTTCAGGTAGATTCCTGAAGTTGTCCGTCTCTTTCCTGATTTTATTTTTTACATTCAGCCAACTAAGAAATTTCATGATGCCAACTCCTCCTGTAACCAGGAATCAATTTTTTGTAATTTGACTTCCAGTGTGTTTTTTTCACTTGAATCAGAAAAAGTTCCTCCATATCTCAAGACCTGGTGCAGATCCACCAGTGACACTGTTTCAGGGGTGTTGGAACGGGTCAGAAATTTAAAATTTTCAGGAAGACGACGGGGATAAGATGCATTGGTTAAAAGAAGTCTCAGATCATGGGTCAGATTTTCTGTTCCATCATTTTTCCAGAGCTTGAATGTATCTGTCAAATGTTTGCGCTTAAGCAGCAAGGCTTTTATCCCGGACTCAACAGCATAGATAAACAATAATAACTTAGCATTGGAACCTGGACTGTTCTTTTCGCTCTCCCGTTTCAGATGACGATAGGATTTATCCAGTTTTTTGCGGCTTACATGAATCATAATTCTTTTTCCGATGATCTTATTTCCATTTTTTCATAAGCATCTCTTCTTTTATCATGGGGTCTGACCACCTGACTATTTGTTATTAAAGGAAATTTAATGAATTTTCCAAAATCTTCAGGTATTCTGGTGACCATTCCACGCCGAAGTCCCTGCAAGCGAGGGACTCCGGTCTGCTTAAACCCTCGCAGCCAGTGAAGGGAGTTCCTCGCTTGCAGGGACTCCCTCTATGTCTGCTTAAACCCTCGCAGCCAGTGAAGGGAGTTCCTCGCTTGCAGGGACTCCCTCCCTCTTTGGTTTACTCCCATTCATATCGCTAAATATTACGGGAATGGCTATTTATGCCCGTAGTCTTAAACACCCTCAAATAATGCAAATTTGGGCTACCAACTTAAGGCGGGACAGCCTGTAAATTCAATTAGTTAGCAAGCCCTTAATTTTTGCTTGATTGTGGTATTGCCATGGAGCCAAAATGGCGGAAATTGTCCCGCCTTAAGTGGGTAGCCCAAATTGATACCAAAAGCGACAATAGGTGTATGCGGAAGATAATCAGCTATCTTTAAAGATAATTCTTCGATTTCTTCCAATACATTATCATCGTTTTTTCTTAAGGAAAAAATCAACTTGTTACTTATAACAAATATTCTGAAATTATCAGTAGAAAATGTTTTTTTAAAAAACAGATCATGATAACCCTCCTACAACCTACAACTTACAACCGACAAACTCCCTAACCCCTCCCTGATCCAGAACAACAGCACCACTACGACTAGACACCTCCTCCGGAACCGTTTCCACGGATTGATAAGCGGAAAGGATTTCCGGACTCTTGTCTCTCAGGACAGTGCTGGCCGGGTCAAGGCAGGTGATCAGCAGCAAGCCGCCGGGTGTGACGTCCAGGAGCAGCTGGCGGAGGTCCGGGCGGTGGGTTTGCAGGATTTCAGGGAGTTTCCAGATGTCGCCTGTCCAGTCTGGGCCGGTGCGCCGGCGTGTGGCCTGAGCCGGGTCCGGGGGCAAAACCCCGGGGACCATGATCAGGGTCTTGGAATGGGTCAGGGCTTCGGCATGGATGATGTCCCGCAGGACATATTCCAGAAGCGGCATGCCGTCCAGCAGGATCATGTCCGGGGGATGGGGCAGAATATGCTTTGCCATGTCCGCAAAAAACTCATCGCTGGTGGCCGTGACCACCCGGGTTGTATCCGGCAGGTGGTCTATTTGTCTGGGGACCGGGTCCACGCCCACGGCCGGGCAGGCAGCCAGAGCCAGGCTTTGACCTTGTGCCACCCCGATTTCCAGGTACAATACCGGCTTTAAAAGCTCATGGATCAAGGCCAGGGCTGCGTATTTGTCCGAATGGGCCTGATGGGCAGTTGAGTCCATGGGCTGGTGTTCACTTTCATTGGTCTGAATCTCCTGCTCTAATGTACTGGCAAATAGAGCGTTACCGGAGCCACTGCCGGTAATTTCAAATCCTTCTGCCTGCCACCCTGCCCTTGCCCGGGTCAACAATGTTACATCCCCGCCATCCCCGGAAGTACGCAAGCTCTCCTGAAAATGCCCGATCGCACGCTGCTGCTGCCCGCACAGGGCCGACGCCTTGCCCAGGGTATTGTACACACCGGCAATCAGCACCTGGCTGATCATTTTCCTGCTTGCTCCCCACTCCTTTGCAAGGCGGGTGAACTCGCGCGTGGTATCCATGTTGCCGTGCTGCTGATGACCAGCCGCGGTGAGCAGAGCAAGAATTGCCCGCTGCGGGTGGTGATACAGGGATTTGCGCTCCATCCGGGCCAGGCTTTCCCAGTCACCGAACTGCCACTGGGTACGCGCACGTTCGAAAAGGTATTTATCGTAAAACACCGCCGGCATCACCTCGCAGGAGCTTTCCTCTGAAGAGGGTTCACGGGGCTCTGGATTTTCAGCTTCTGCGTCCGGTGCAGAATACTCCTTCCTGGTTTTGTTACGCAACCACCTTAGAATATTGGCAAAAAAATCCATATCAGCTAATCCTCCAGGCCCTGTTCACGCAGGAGCAGATCTTTGATCAGATCGATCTGTGCTTCTGCACGTGTAAGCTCTTCCTGGAGCAGGTGCTGGCGCTGATTCGCATCCTCTGTCTGCTTTTTCAGCTGATCCCGTTCTTTGGTCAGGGCTGCGGCAGCATCGTTTTTCTGCTTTAACTGGGAAGCGGCTTCGGTGTGCTGCTGGGAAACCTGGTCTTTTTCCTGCTGCAGTTTGGCGACTTTCTCCTGGG
>JAYEHB010000125.1:0-2381 GCA_034659375.1 Thermodesulfobacteriota bacterium | reverse complement strand
TCTTTACAGCCGTCCTTCATTGGAAGAAATGTCTGGCAATAAGGTTTACAGGGATTTTGTTATGCCTTTCTATCAGGCTGAAAAAGAAAAAGTTAAAATAGAATTTAAAAGAGCAGAACAGGAAAAACAGAGAGCGGAACAGGCAGAGCAGAGAGCGGAACAGGCAGAGCAGAGAGCAGAACAGGCAGAGCAGAGAGCGGAATATCTATCTGCAAAACTCAATGAATTATCCGGGGGTTGATTGTATTAGCTAAGGTAACTCGCAATTAATAATACACCAAAATTTTAGCCTTGTTTCTCGTTTAGCCAGACAATCAACTTGGTAGGTTATTGGTTGCGAGTTACCTAAGCAGATTGAAATAGCCACATGAAGTGGTTAGGGAGCTACAAGAATATAAATTACCCGAATACAGGTTCGATATTCAGTAATCTTCCGCACTTTTAACGATAAACGGGTATTATTATTGTTTGTAACTCCCTAAGTAATTATATCTTCTTCATTGAAAGGAATTAAATGGGTTGTAAATGATGAAACACTATAAGGAGGCTTTACCTATGCTTAACAAAATAGATCCTTGTAAAACAAGAGCCTGGAAAGAGCTTGCAAAGCATTACATGATTATGAAAAATGTCCACATGAAGGCTTTTTTTGAGAAAGGTAATAAAAGATTTGAAAAATTTTCCATTGAGTTTAAAGATCTTTTAGTTGATTTTTCCAAAAACATAATTACAGAAAAAACTATTAATCTGCTGTTTGAACTAGCCGGTGAAGCCGGTTTAAAAGATGCAGTAGAGAAGATGTTTGCAGGAGAGAAGATCAATGAAACAGAAAACAGGGCAGTTTTACATACTGCCTTGAGAAACCGAGCCAATACTCCTGTTTATGTTGATAAAAAAGATGTAATGCCTGAAGTCAACTTAAGTTTGGCAAAGGTAAAGGACTTTTCCAACCTGGTTGTGTCAGGACAGTTGAGAGGATATACCGGAAACAAAATAACAGATATAGTAAATATCGGTATCGGTGGTTCAGATCTTGGGCCTGTAATGGTTACACAGGCTTTAAAGCCCTATGCAAAAAAAGGTCTGTCAGTACATTTTGTATCAAATATTGATGCAACCCATATTCTTGAGACTTTAAAAAAACTTGATCCTGAAACTACTCTTTTTATAATAGCTTCAAAAACTTTTACAACCCAGGAGACCATGACCAATGCCTTTTCTGCAAGAAAATGGTTTTTAAGTCATGCCAAAGATCAAAAGCACATTGCAAAACATTTTGTTGCCATTTCCACCAATAAAAAAGATGTCCAGGACTTTGGCATTGATAAAGAGAATATGTTTGAATTCTGGGACTGGGTTGGAGGACGTTACTCTCTCTGGTCTTCCATTGGTCTTTCAATTTCCTGTTATATCGGGTTTGATAATTTTGAAGAGCTGCTTAATGGTGGTTTTGACATGGACTGCCATTTTAAAAATGCCCCTTTTAAGGAGAATATTCCTGTTATCCTGGCATTAATTTCAATCTGGTATAATAATTTTTTTAATGCTGAAACAGAGGCTATTCTTCCCTATGACCAGTATATGCAGAGATTCCCCGCATATTTTCAGCAGGGGAATATGGAAAGTAACGGAAAAACCACAGACAGAAATGGAATAGAAGTTAACTATCACACAGGTCCTGTAATCTTTGGAGAACCTGGAACCAATGGACAGCATGCCTTTTACCAGCTGATTCATCAGGGCTCAAGGATGATTCCAGCAGACTTTCTGGCACCTGCTGTGAGCCATAATCCCCTGGATCAGCATCATGATATTCTGCTCTCCAATTTTTTTGCCCAGACCGAAGCACTTTTAAATGGAAAAACAGAGAAAGAGGTGATTAGGGATTTAAAGGCAGCCGGGAAAAGCAATGAAGAGATTAAAAAAATACTGCCCCATAAGGTTTTTAAGGGTAATAAACCCACAAATTCGATTTTGTTTAAAAAATTGACCCCAAGGGTTCTAGGCAGCCTAATAGCAATGTATGAGCATAAAATTTTTGTTCAGGGAGTTATATGGAATATATTCAGTTTTGATCAATTTGGTGTTGAGCTTGGCAAGGAGCTTGCAAAAAAGATTCTACCTGAATTAAAGCATGATAGACCCGTTGTCTCCCACGATTCTTCCACAAACGGATTGATCAATGCCTTTAAGGCAATGAGCAATGAGCAATGAGCAATGAATAATGAATAATGAATAATGAATAATGAATAATGAATAATGAATAATGAATAATTAACAATTAACAATTAACAATTAACAATTCATAATTAACAATTCATAATTCATAATTCATAATTGTTTTTACAGCTTGTGCAATCTCCCGGCAAAGATCAGCAAGA
>JAYEHB010000124.1:0-2383 GCA_034659375.1 Thermodesulfobacteriota bacterium | reverse complement strand
TAGAATAACCTCGGGCTTGGTTTTAACTTCGCCCACTATTAGTCATTTTACAAAATGACAAATGAAATCTGCTAAAATATCAACGCGTTGAAATTGATCTATCAAAATTTATAGGCCTTCTGGGCGAAGTTAAAACCAAGCCCATAACCTCTTATTTTTATTCATAAAAAAACTGCCATTCCCAACACCATTTGCAAAAATAAAAAGGAAAAATATCATGGGTTTTAATATAAAAAAAATATCAATAATTATGATATCTTTATTCATATATATTCTACCTGCAAACTCGTTTGCAACATTAACCTCCCAATGCATTAAAACATCTTTAAATAAAATAGAAGATTCAAATAAAACCCTGTTAAAAGCTACTGATGAAAAATCCATAAATGAAATTATAAATGAAAAAGATGCCCTGATCACTGATCTGTTCAACTGCATAAAAAAAAATTCTGTTACAGATATCAGTACCACTGATTTTTTTAAAAGAATCAGCTTTCTCAAGACCAGAATTTCAACCAACCAAAGACTGAAAAACACTTTGGCTGTACAGCGTGACGAGATGGAGATCAATACAAATAAAATAAGGATACTTTTGGCAGACTTTCTTTCCTTCCTGATCCATTCCCAAAACACCTACGCCAATAAGGATAAAATTATTGCCAGAACCGAAACAGAATTATCAAACCTTAAAAAACTGACTGTAAAGAAGAGGAAAGATCCGGGTTCGGGCAGAATTGCCATTGAACTGAAGGAAAAGAGCTTTGAATTCAATATACTGCTGGCAACATATTCAGACGTTCTCCAGTTTACCATGGAAAATATTTCAAAAATAGTGCCAATACGCTGGTTCAATTTTATAAATTGTGACACACCCATTAGCACAATAAACAACTTAAAACCAATGCGAAATATCAACCGCTTTATGATACCAGTCGGTCTGGATATGGGTCGCCTTATTGTTGCCCTCATTATACTGGTGCTGATTTCACTTCTGTACCCGTTATTTTCAAAAATTTCTAATCTTACCGCTGCCTTTATCGCAAAGCACACCAATGCATCGGCTAAGGTTGAAATTTTTTATAATGAAATAGAAAAACCATTTAAAACGCTGATACTCTTCGCTGGCATCGATATTGCGTTGACAGCATTTTCCCATAAAACAAATGCGGAACCATATGTGCTGGCAATATCCTATTTCATCTATTCAATACTCTACCTCTATTTTTCCTTTAATTTCATCGATGCAGTTGCAATAATACAATTTGAAAAATATGGAAGCAGACCATTAAGGGACGAAATTATAAACCTTTTTATTAATTTTGCCAAATTACTTGGATTTGTTGCAATTCTTGCAATTGTGTTAAACCATTTTGGAATAAAAATGACTGCTATCCTTTCAACTTTAGGTATTGGTGGTCTTGCCTTTGCCCTGGCTGCAAAGGATACACTCTCCAATCTCTTTGGTGGAATTACAATCCTCATGGATGACCTCTTCAGACAGGGAGACTGGATAATAATTCAGGAAGTTGAAGGAACTGTTGTTGAAGTAGGCGTGAGAAGTACCACAGTGAGAACTTTTGAGAATGCTCTTGTTACCGTGCCAAATTCAACCATTGCCAACTATCAGGTGGTTAACTGGAGCAGGAGAAACATTGGCAGACGTATTCAAATGCATATAGGCGTAACATATGAGAGTAATATGCAGGATCTAAAAAATGCCATTGAAGATATCAGGTACATGCTTGAAAAACATCCTGATATTTCAAAACCTGAAATGGAAAAATATGGCAGCATCCGCAAAAAGCATTCATCAAAGCTCCTGTCAGGAAGTGATCATGAAGGGATAAAAGGCACACAAATGGTCTATTTTGACAGATATAATGACTATTCAATGGATATTCTTATTTACTGTTTTTCAAAATCAATTAACTGGGCAGAATGGCTTCAAGTAAAAGAAGATGTGCTCTATAAAATCCATGACATATTGACAAACAACAACCTTGAATTTGCATATCCCACTGAAGTGAGGATCAACACGGGCACGCAGACAGAAGAAAAGTCGGCCAAACAGATAAGTTCCTACTCTTTATAACTGCCACGGGCAGCCTTGGTGGTTTAAGTCTGCACACAACAAATGATGAAGGGCAACCACAGGGGGTTGCCCCTACTGGTTTGCCAGGACTTTCATATAACCGGCATGGCCGGTTATATTCACGGTTTGACAACGACACGATTAACAAAAGGGGTTTGGTTCTAACGTCGGCCATATATCCTGATTGCAGGAACAACGGAGGGGTCTTAACAATTAATTGATAATTGATAATTGATAATTGATAATTGATAATTCATAATTCATAATTCATAATTTTCAATTTTCAATTTT
>JAYEHB010000123.1:0-2390 GCA_034659375.1 Thermodesulfobacteriota bacterium | reverse complement strand
GTGAAGCTCATCGGAAACATGGGGGAGAGCGGGAAAATTGCCGTAAGCACAGGAAATACCGCAGGCAAGGGCATTCATTCTTTTGAATTTTTGCTGCTGTGACGTCAGAGTAATCCCAGGGACAACGGCCACGGCATACTTTTCGATCAAATAGTGTTTACCGTCGAACAGAGCGCCAAACGGGATCAAACCCAAAATTCCATCAGGGGAAATAACAAGGGTTTGGATTTCATTTTTCTTTAAATCTTCAACAATGGGATTGATAAACCAGGTATAAAGCCTGCTTGAGTAAAAGCGGAACCGATTGTTATTGGGTTGCTGCAGCCTGTCATAAAAACCGGTGACGGTTTTACAGAGGGCAGATTCGCCGGCATCAATGGCATACAGTTTTATTGTGTTCCCAAAGTTTACAAGAAGCTCCAGTCGATCCTGGAAAATAATGGGATAAAGTACGGCAGTTTTTGCGGATTTATCCTGTAATCGTTTCATTTCTCCGGCTTCGGCAATACATTCATCTTGAAAAAAACTTTGAATCTCTGCTGTTTTAAGGGATTCGATGACATGTCTTACCTGCCGGAGAAAGGCATGTTGTTCCTTTTGTTCTGTGCATCTCCTGGAAAGCGTTATATACTGCTGTGCCAAATCCAGGTAAACCGCTTTTACCTTTTCTTTGAACACCCCGGTTTTTCGATGATATCCCTGGAAAAATTCTCCTTGGATCGGGGATAGAATTTTTATGGCTTTTAACAGGTAGGCTATCGCTTCAACAGATTGATCCGAAGCCTGGTACAACCGGCCCATTTGCCAGTACCATTGATATAATGTTTCCGGAGCATACTGGTGCGGGGTGTATAGAATGGCTTTTTGGGTCCACTCCAATGCTTCTTGAAAATTGCCTGTCAGTTCATGTAATCGTCCTGTATATCCGCAGATCTTGGCAAGAATAAGGCTGTTATTCGTTTTTTTGGCAATTGTGAGTGCCCGGTTCAATACTTGAAGGGTGAAGGATTGAACCCACTGGAAACCTGGATCAACATTCCGGGCAGGCGTGACTGGGGTATGGGTGTACATTTCAAAGGAGGTCAATGCCAGCACTGCAAGGGCTGCAAGGTTGATGCTTTTGCTGTTATCATCCGCTTGTTGTTCAATCATTTGATTAACGGTTTTCAGTTCCTGGATCATCTCTGTCGGACGAAGTGGAGCGGTATGGCTTTGGGGAGGAATTCCCATTTTTGCCAGGATTGCAACTGAATTTTTCATCGGTTGAAATGACCTGGTTCCATGCCTGTAATTTTCGTTGTGCTGTTGAGTGATTTGAAATAGTACGCGAAGCTTGTTCAAAAGGACTGTGGAAAGTAAAGCCCTTTTAAAGGAATCAATAATGGGGCTCATTTTATTATTGTCCTTTTTTCCTGATGATTTTTGTAACATTTCAAAACATCGGGTGTAGATTGCCAGACTTTCAGCAAAATGGTCTTTGGATGAAAACAGATTTCCGATATTGTTCATGATAGATGCCAGAATCAGAGGATTTTTGGAGAGGTTTGCCGTCTCAATACTTTTTAATGCGTATTCCTGTGCTGTATTATTATCCCCGGATACGGAATAGAGATCTGATAATGAGCTGAACACCAAGGCTTTCAGTACATGATTTTTATGATTTTTAAAGTCATGGCATATGGGCAGTAAAGTTAAAAGGACGTCCCTGGCTTTATCATAAAACCCAAGCATCTGATATGACCTTGAGAGGGTAAGGTACGTGGAAAAAAATAATTATCCCATTGGATAACCAGATTTATTAAGAATAATATATCATCCATTCCCTGATTTGATACTCTGCCAAAATTTACAGGCCATTTTCGAAATTATAGATCCAATAAAAAATTCTTTTATTTCAAAAGGATATCATTAGGATATCATCATCCATTATTGATAATCATTTGATTTTGGATTGACTTTAAATCTTGTTTGTCGTAGTGTTAAGTTCAATAATTTTTTAACACTACGACAGATTGGATTATTTATGAATAAATCGGATTTAAAAAAAGAACAACTTTTAAAGCTGTTTAAAGTTAACAAATGTGTAACCCTCGAAACTATTTGCAATTCTCTGAACCATTCTGGAAGATCAACACAAAGGCTTCTCAAATCAATCGGATACTATAGTAGTTTTACTCATAATGGTAAGTGGTATACGCTTCATGATGTTCCAAAATTTGATATCGATGGGCTTTGGTTTTATAATGGAATTGGTTTTTCTCAATTGAAAGATATTAATAGTACTATTTTTCATCTAATCGACAAGAGTGAAAAAGGATTAACCGCAAACGATTTGTCAAAACTTTTATCTACGTCATGCCCTCCGATTTTGAATCGATTGTATAAAAAAA
>JAYEHB010000122.1:0-2391 GCA_034659375.1 Thermodesulfobacteriota bacterium | reverse complement strand
AGGGTGAAACCATTTTTTTTACCATTGGGGGAGTTGCCCTTGGAGAGGAGGTTGAGGCAAAGGAGATAATGACACCTGCGGATCTGATTTCCAATGCAGATTCCTATAAAGACCAAGAGGTCTTAAATATACTTGTTTTTCTCCAGACCCTGGACAGTGATAATGATCCTGAAAACGGAATTAAGATCACTGCTGCCATATCCGGGGCTCTTTTGAATAAAACTCTGGAATTTAATCAGAGTTCCGAAGATTTTAATGTTGATGCCCAGATTCTCATTGATCAGATATTTACCGATTCAAGGCTTCTTGTTACAGGGGCAGATGCTCAAGATCATATGAAACAGAGTATTTTAGCCATGGTAACAACAACAAGGGATGACAAGGGGGTTTGGTTTATTAAGGAAAATGCTCCTGGAGCAGATCTTTACAGTGTGTTTGAAGCAATGGGTTATAATGTTGCAACGGACAGACTCTGGCAGGCTGAACTTTACAGAAGAGCTGCCAGTGGACGACTTGCTGAAATTTTTGGCTCCGATTTTCTGACACAGGATATTCTTGCAAGAACCACAGGATATTCTGATGCAGAGCTTGAATCAGGATTTGATGGTCTTGATAAGGAGACAAGAATCATAATAACAGCATATGTTGATGGTTTTAACAGAAGATTAGATGATATTAATGCAAATCCGCAGCTTTTGCCATTTGAATTTGCAGCCATGGGGATTACACCTGAAGCATGGACCACGGATAATATACTTTTATGGATGTCAACACTGCTGAGACAATTTGACTGTGAGGCAACAGATCCTGGTCAGATTGACAACCTTTCTCTTTTAAATGAGCTTCAGACAAAATATCCAACAGTATTTATGGATATGTTTAACGATTTAAGGTGGGTAAATGATCCAGAGGCCCTGACATATATTCCTGATACAAGCAGTGCTAAATTCATTTCAGGAACCAGCAGAACTATTTCATCATTGCCATCATTGGATAACTGCTCATATGAAATCCCTGATCTAAGAAAAACTGCTCAAAAAATAAAGAGACTTTACAGAGAAAGAGATGAAAATCTTCAAAAGATCAATGCAAAAGTTAAAATGGGCAGTTATGCATGGGTGATCTCAAAGGATAGAACCCAATCAAAAAACCCGATAATTTATTCAGGGCCCCAGATGGGTTTTACAGTTCCTTCCATAGTACTTGAAGGCTCCATAGAGGCAGCAGGACTGAATGTTTCAGGTATGTCCGTAACAGGAATACCAGGTATAGTTATAGGAAGAACACCCCACCATGCATGGTCAATGCAGGTTGGACATTCCCATACAGTTGATTATTATATTGAAACCCCTTCTGATGTTGACCCTGTACCAGTGATGGAAACAATAAAGGTTGCAGGAGAAAGTGATATTACAATTCCTCTATGGAAAACCTCCCATGGTCCTGTAATAAACCCTGTGCCCTATGACCCGGCAACCTATGATTATAACACAGACGGGCCTATAATTTCCTGGAGATATGCAAACAAGGATCATGAATTTACAACCCTTAAAGGGTTTCTTGGGCTTGCCCGTGCTGAAGATATGGACTCCTTTGGAAACAGTATAGAAGAGATCGGTTTAAGTCAGCACTTCTGTTATGCTGATAAAGATGGAAATATTGCTTACTGGATGTCAGGATTTGATCCTGTTCGTCCTGCAGCAGGTGATTATCGTCTGCCCCAGGGTGCCCTTGGCCAGGCCCTTGACTGGGATGAAACTGTTCTTAAAACAAGATCAACCGACAGAAACACATCCCAGGGTTTTTACTGTGGCTGGAATAATAAGACCAATAAGGATTATGCAGATTCATACAACTCTTTTTCATATAAATTCGGTCCCTTTAACAGAGCCCAGGTAATTCATGATTATCTTGCAGCCCATGACAACCTCACCTTTGAAGAGGTGCGTGATCTTGCCGCAAATATAGCATCAACAGACACTTCGTTTACTTCAAGGGGCGGCAGCACATGGAAATTTATTGATTATTATTTTACAGCAGCAGTAAATATTGCTTCAACTGATGACCGCCTTGATGCCCTTGCCATGTTTGATGATTATGATGGTCATTTTGTCTCTGAAGGCATGGAAAACTGGACCAGTGGAACAGACAGGGCAGATGCATGGGTTCTGCTTGATGCCTGGATAGACAAGGTGATGGAGTTGACTTTTAAAGATGAGCTTGGAGATGAACTCTACAGTGATCAGAATACAAATATTCTTTTCAATGTACTTCTCCATGGTCTGGCCGGCACAGGTTCAGGAGTTGTAAACAATTATAACTGGTTTGCAAATGAAGATACATCTGCGCCACAAACTGCTGAAGATATTATTGTAACAGCCCTTGATCAGG
>JAYEHB010000121.1:0-2394 GCA_034659375.1 Thermodesulfobacteriota bacterium | reverse complement strand
GGCTTCAGCTAATGTCAAAAAGAATTGTCAGAGACTGACAGCAAGAACTACAACTATTATACAGGAGGTGGCAATTCCTCCCATACCCTAAAGGGATATGGGTTTCCTTGCCACAAAATTTATGAATTTCACTGTTTTAATCATAGTTTTTATAATATCAACATTAATTGGTTATAAACTGATCAATAAGGTTCCATCATTGCTTCATACCCCTCTTATGTCAGGAATGAATGCATTTTCAGGGGTTACCATCCTTGGTGCACTTGTCTCAACAGCTTTTGCAGTGATAATTTCCAGCAAGATACTTGGAGCAATGGCAATCATACTGGCAATGATAAATCTGGTTGGGGGCTTTCTTATTACCGATAAAATGTTACGAATGTTCAGCCCTTCAAAATAACCGGCACGGCCGGAGCGTGGTTTCCGCATCGGCCACAACAAAGTTAAAAAATCTATCATTGCAGTCGCTTGGATGGACTTTCATATAACCGGCATACCCTAAAGGGCAGAAACTGGCCGGAGCATGATGATTTACCCGGCCACAACAAAGGATAAAAGTCGAGAACCCAGATATCTGGTCAACCACTTCATAAGCATACACGAGGTTTAAAAATGCATTTTGGTATTTATGAAATAATTTCATTTATTATAATACTGTTAACAGCGTTAAACATAAAATTTATGAGCAGCCCTAAAACTGCGGTTATGGGAAACCGACTTGGCTCTGCTGCCATGTTGGGAGCTATTATTATGGTTTTAATTCATAACAATATATTGAGTTTTCCTCTATTAATTATTTCCATGCTCATTGGAGGCGTTGCAGGTGCTGTATTGGCGACTAAAACCACAACCCTGAAACTCCCTCAACTCGTTGCTACATTTAACGGTTTTGGAGGAGGCGCCTCTCTTTTAGTCTCTATAATTGTAATAACTGAAAGCCACATCAACCTTAATTTTTCCAATCACATTGCAAGTTTTTTTGCGGTGATTATTGGAGCTGTTACATTGAGCGGCAGTATCATTGCAGCATTAAAATTAGACGGCAGAATTGAACAAAAACCGGTTGTGATAAAAGGTCATAATTTACTTAGCCTTGGGAGTATTGTTTTATTTGCTGTTTTAATTATCACAAGCCTTATCTTTAAAAACCATATTATAGCTATAGGTATCACAACTGCCATTATTGCACTGCTTTTTGGTGTTTTATTCACCATACGTATTGGCGGAGCGGATATGCCTGTTGTTATATCGCTCTTAAATTCATATTCAGGTATAGCCGCCTCCATATGTGGTTTTGCCATAAACAGTTTACTTTTAGTATCAATTGGTGCTGTTGTTGGTGCTGCCGGGTTTATTCTTACCAATATCATGTGTAAAGCCATGAACAGATCCTTGGTTAATGTTCTTATAGGCGGTAGACCAATTTCAAGGCAAAAACCGATAAAGGAACCATCAAAGGACTCTGTGAAAAAACCGGTAAAGGAATCTATAAAGGAACCGATAAAGGAAGTTGAGAAATCTGAGCAACCAGATGAAAGCGAGATTTTCACAGAGAACTCCCATGTCACAGCACTTCAAAATGCTGAAAAGGTTGTTATTGTTCCAGGGTACGGCATGGCAGTTGCCCAGGCCCAGTGGAAAATTAAAAATATCTATGAGACCATGGAGGCAAAGGGCATTGATGTTAAATTTGGAATACATCCCGTTGCAGGAAGAATGCCGGGGCATATGAATGTGCTTCTGGCTGAAGTTGACATTCCCTATGAAAAACTCTATGAAATGGATCAGATAAATCCTCAGTTTAAAGAGACTGATGTTGTTATTGTTGCTGGGGCCTGTGACGTTGTCAACCCTGCCGCCGTAACTGCAAAAGATACTCCTATTTATGGGATGCCCATACTTGATGTTCACAACGCCGCAAATATTATTGTCTGCAATATGGATACTAAACCCGGTTATTCCGGTGTTGATAATCCCCTTTATCAACAGAAAAATGTGACTATGCTGCTTGGCAGTGCTGATGAAACCCTTGATACATTGAATGATATGTTTCAAAAACCCTCTAAAAATGACCCAGCAAAAAAATCTGAGCAACAGGATAAAAACAAAACTACCTTAGAACAAACCTCCCATGTCACAGCACTTCAAAATGCTGAAAAAGTTATTATTGTTCCAGGGTACGGCATGGCAGTTGCCCAGGCCCAGTGGAAAATCAAAAATATCTATGAGACCATGGAGGCAAAGGGCATTGATGTTAAATTTGGAATACATCCCGTTGCAGGAAGAATGCCGGGACATATGAATGTGCTTCTGGCTGAAGTTGACATTCCCTATGAAAAACTCTATGAAATGGATCAGATAAATCCTCAGTTTAAAGAGACTGATGTTGTTATT
>JAYEHB010000120.1:0-2400 GCA_034659375.1 Thermodesulfobacteriota bacterium | reverse complement strand
AAGTCCTGTACTGCTGAAACTGAACTTGTGTTCTTCAAAAAAACGTACAGGCTGAAGAACACTTTTAACTTATGGCTTACATCCCCTACCCTGAAGGGATAGGGGTTTTACGCCATCTTTATAAAAGGCTGATCAATTTGTAAATATTAGGAGAGTTTGGGCTTGGTTCTATATTCGGCCACTTGAGGGTGGGGTCAGGCTTTCGTTATTGTCATTATCTTGACTTTTTTGGTTAAGTATCTTCAAGGTTTGATAACGACACAAATAACAAAAGCCTGACCTCTACGTTGTTCCTGCAATTAGGATATATGGCCGACGTTAGAACCAAACCCGAGAGTTTCATATAACTGCCATGGGCAGCCCTGGTGGTCTAAGTCTTCACACAACAAATGATGAAAGTTACACTCCTGATTTGCCAGGAGTGTAACTTTCATATAAACCGGCACGGCCGGAGCGTGGTATTCGCATCGGTCACAACAAACAATGAAACTCTCCTGATTATAATCATTTAAGCGGAGTTTCTTATAAAAACCTCCGGGAGTTTTTTATGCCAGGAAAAATCATGCACAAAATGGATAAAGCACTTGCTTTTTTTGAGGAATGGTCGCTTTTTGTAACAGTAATGGTCGCGCTGATTGCTCTTTTTGCAAACGTTGTACTGAGATATGGATTTAATTATTCACTTGCCTGGTCTGAAGAGCTTGTCAGGGAAGTGATTACATTCACCACTTTCATAGGATGCAGTGCAGCAATAAGAAACAGGTCAATGATCAAAATTGATGCTGTCATTCAAATTTTTCCAAAACTAAAAATGCCTTTTACATATTTCAGCAATCTCCTGGTTATTCTATTTGCAGTCATGATGATTTACTATGGATGGAAAATGATTGAGCTTCAAATACTTACAAGGCAAAAAACCATTATTCTCCAGATTCCATGGGCATATCTCTATGGCATTCTGCCTCTTTCAGGTGCCATGATGCTATTTAGAACTGTACACATTATCTGGCTTGACTTTACAGAACAATTCCTTACTCCATCAACCTAATACCAGGGAGCTATTTATAATATGGAATCAAGTGATATAATCATCCTGCTTATTCTTCTTGGCTGCATGGCAACCAATATTCCTGTATTTTTATGTCTTTTTTTTACAGCAGTTTCGGGATTTCTCTTTTTCACAGACATCCCGGTACTTATGCTTGTTCAGTCTCTTTTTAAAAGTCTGGATAATTTTGCCTTGGTGGTTGTTCTCTTTTTTATTCTGTGTGGGAACATCATGACAGCAGGCTCCATAGTGGAAAAACTTATCAAAGTGGCCAACGCCCTGGTAAGCTGGCTTCCCGGCGGACTTGGCATGGCCGGAGTTCTTGCCTGCGGGCTGTTTGGTGCCATTTCAGGTTCAACAGTTGCAACAGTAGTTGCCCTTGGAGGTTTCATGATTCCGGCACTCATTAAAAACGGATATCCTGAAAAATACACCATAGGACTTATGACAACTTCCCCTAACCTTGGTGTCATCATCCCTCCGAGCATTGGAATGATCCTCTACAGCATGATAAGCAATGTCTCCCTTAAAGGACTTTTTGCAACGGGATTTGTCCCGGGCATGCTTATCATGCTTGGTGTCTGTTTTTATAGCTACTTTTATTTCAGAAAAAAAGAGGATCTTGTTAAACAACCTTTCCCCACTTTCCAGGAGACCTTCACTGTTCTAAAGGAGGGTATCTGGTCTCTGATGCTCCCTGTAATAATATTTGGCGGCATATTCTCAGGAGCCTTTACTGCCAACGAGGCTGCAGTTGTGGCCTGCGTATATGCATTTATTGTGGAGCTTTTCATACACAAAGCCATTAAATTTTCCGATGTGAAAAACATAACTGTATCTTCTGCTGTAACATCTGCCACACTGCTTATCATTGTTGCAGGTGCCACATGCTTTGGAAGATATCTTACCATGGAAGATCTTCCCGGAAGAATTACCAGTGCAGTGCTTACTGCCATTGAATCGCCTGTTATTTTTCTTTTTGCCATGAACATACTCCTTTTGATTGTAGGAATGTTTATGGATATCATATCTGCAACAATGATCCTGGGGCCTGTTTTTCTTCCCATGCTTGCCGCCTATGGCATTGACCCTTTGCATTTTGGTTTAATAATGACCATTAACCTTTCTATTGGATACTGCACTCCGCCCATGGGGGTGAGCCTGTATATTACAGGAGCCATAGCAGAACGTGATATCATATATGTATCCAAAGCTGTTATACCTTTTATAGCAATACAGATAGCTGTTCTATTGCTCATAACATATATGCCTGACCTTGCACTTTTTTTCCCAAAACTTTTAGGGATTATCCAATAATTAATTATGAATGGTGAATTATTAATGGTGAATGC
>JAYEHB010000119.1:0-10476 GCA_034659375.1 Thermodesulfobacteriota bacterium | reverse complement strand
TAAAGTATCCCCTGAATAAGAGCATTTTCCAGTTCCCGCACATTTCCCGGCCAGGTATATTGCATGAGCATCTCAATGAGTTTTGAAGATATTCTTTTTTTATCTCTGTTAAGCTCTTTACAATGTTTTGTAACAAGATATTCTGCAATCAGAGGAATATCTGTGATTCTCTCCCTTAATGGAGGAAGCTCAATGTCAAAAACATTGAGTCTGTAAAAAAAATCTTCTCTAAACTCTCCCTCAGTAATCTTTTTTGCAAGATTTCTGTTGGTGGAGGCAATAATCCTCACATCAATTTTTACAGATTTTGTATCACCAAGGGGTTTGATCTCCTTTTCCTGGAGCACCCTTAAAAGTTTTGTCTGGATTGAGGGAGAGATATCCCCTATTTCATCAAGAAAAATGGTTCCTCTGCCGGCCGCCTGGAAAAGCCCTTTTTTATTACGAACAGCACTGGTAAATGCACCTTTTTTGTATCCAAAGAGTTCACTTTCAAGAATATGTTCGGGAATTGTGGGACAGTGCACCGAAACAAAAGGACCGTTTCTTCTGTGACTGAGACTGTGAATGGATTGTGCTGTGAGATCCTTTCCTGTACCGGATTCTCCTGTTATAAGCACTGTAACATCACTTTCTGCAACCATGGATATTTTTTTATACACACGTTCCATGGCAGAACTCTTCCCTGTAAGCTTTGAAAAAGAACCTGCTTTTTCCCTTTGAAGTCTCTTATTCTCCTTTAAAAGCAGAGTGCGCTCCAGGGCATTTTTAACTTTAAATATGATTTCATCCTGGTCAAAGGGTTTGGAAACAAAATCATAGGCCCCTTTTTTTATCACTTTCACTGCCACATCAATACTTCCAAATGCTGTGATCATGACAACTGTAAGATCAGAATAATACTCTTTTACATGGTCAAGCAAATCAAAGCCGTCCATGCCGGGCATCCTGATGTCACAGAGCATGAGATCAAACTCTTCCTGTTCAAGAATATTCTGAGCCTCATGGGCTGAAAAGGCCATGGTAACCTGACAGTTAAATGCAGGTTCCAGAATTCTTTTTATAAGCACAGTCATATCTTTTTCATCATCAACAACAAGAATCTGTGTTTTCATTAAACCTCCACTTTCTAATTGTTAATTATTCCCCTCGTTCCCAAGCTGTAGATTGGAAACAAAGCCGTTTACTGGACAAGAGCTTCATATATAACCGGCATACCCTAAAGGGCAGAAACTGGCCGGATCATGATCATTCTCATCGGCCACAATACCCTAAGGGCAGAAACCAAAAAATGGGTCGAAGACGCGAAGCCAATTCCAATCATTATAGTCGTTTGGACGGAGTGTCATATAAACCGGAAGGTCACACGTAAAACGGAAGTGTAATTGTAAAACATGCACCATCTCCCTCAAGGCTTTTAACTGAAATGCTTCCCTTATGTTTTTTAATAATTCCATAGCTTACTGAAAGCCCTAAGCCTGTGCCCATACCAACTGGTTTTGTTGTAAAAAACGGGTCAAATATTTTTGAAAGATTTTTTTTGCTTATGCCTTTTCCATTGTCCCGCACCTTTATAAGAATCTGATCATGGTAATTTTTTTCAGTACTAATGCTTATTTCTCCATTTTTATTTACTGCATGACCTGCATTAATCACAAGATTGATCACAACCTGTTTTAAATCCTCTTCATTTCCAACAACCTGCATATTACCATCAGAAGAAAGATCCAGACTCATCTTAATATCTCTGAAATCCGAATGGTTAAAGAGAAACTTTGCCACATCCTCAACCACTCTGTTTATATCGATGATGCCTTGCTTAAGTGTTCCCTTTCTGGAAAAAGCAAGAAGATCAGAAACAACATTCTTACAATTTTTAACATGTTTTTCTATTATTTTAAGATCATCGTGATATTGTTCAGCAGTTTCGTCTGAACTCTGTTGAAGCATAAGTTGAGTATAGCCAAGGATAATTCCCAGGGGGTTGTTTATCTCATGGGCAACACCCGCAGATAATTCACCCAGAGCTGCAAGTTTATCTGCCTGGGCAATCTGCTGTTCCATCTCTTTTTTTTCATTAATATTTTTGATGAGAAAATGAAATCTTTTTGCACATCCAAAGGCACCATAATCTATGCCGCCGGTAATAAGAACAAATTGAGTTAAACCGTCAGATTTTACAAACTCAGCTTCGGCATTGAGAATATACTCATTGGAAGAGATAAGATCTCTGATTCTGATCCATTCAGCATCAGATGCAAACAAGCTTTTCATACTCATATTTCCCATGACCATTTCATCCCGTGTGTAGCCTATCATTGCTACTCCTGCCGGATTTATTTCACTAATTTTCCACTCTCCATCGGTAACAAGAATGGTATCAAGGGATTGCTCAAAAATCCTTCTGCACTTATGTTCTGAAGTTGTAAGCATTTCAGTTCGTTCAATCACCTTGTGCTCAAGATTCCGGTTAAGATTCACAAGCTGTAAATGGGTCTCCTCAAGCTCTTTTCTACTGACAAGAATCTTTGTGTGAATCTTCCAGTTCTGCTCAAAAAATACAGTAATGAGTCCAACAAGCATGAAAGAGACAGTGTTTATGGCACCGGTGTAAGGGCTGATGGCTGCCCACAGATCTGCCTGGGATGTAAGAATAAAAACCTGCTTAAGAATATGCCCAAAGGATCTTGATACGGAAAAAATGGTAAAACCTGTGCAGATCCAGACAAGATAGAGAAAAACAGTGTTGCCGGAATCATGTTTTCTCAAGTCCATGGCTTTATCCAGGGCCATAAAAGACATAACAACCATTATAACAGAACCTGATACATCAATGACAAGCATGGGCAGATAAGGAAGAATCATTGTTTTTCCTCTTTAGTAAGCCGTGAAAGTCCTTTATAAAGCAGGATAATAGCAGGTACACAGAGCAGATGATCAAGTTTTAGAATATAATAAAAATAAGAGAGTGCATGGATGTTGTTTTCTGATGTTAACTTTATACTCCCCAGGGAGATATCATCAATTCTGATTAATCTGATCTGATTATCAAGAAAATGACCGGCAAGGGCTGCCAGATTCCAGAGAATAAAAAAAAAGGCAGAATACTGCAGCAAAAGCCAGCTTTTTCTTTTATGAAGATCTTTTCCCCTGATTGCAAAAATCAGCATGACCATGGATAAAAGAAAAAAAAGATGACCTAGCTGATGTACAATGATCCCTTCAGACCCGGAGTGCATCTGAATGGCATTTGCGTTTACCGGAAAGAGAATCAAACAACAAACCAGTAAAAACCTTATTTTTTCAATGAGTTGCAAAAATATTTTTTTCATTTCTTATATTTTTTTATAAACTTGTATTTCACACCTGCAACAGCAATAAAGGAGAAAATCACAGATATGAAGTACCAGAAAACAGAGTTTATCTTTACACTGGATAGAGTTATGACTCCATCAGCAAAAAGATATTCATGGCCAAAACGCACAAGAAGAGCCTGAGGGGAATAGATAGTCGTCACATATCCCAGCATTAAAAAAACAGGAAGCCATGTGGTAACAAGGCCTTTTAAAAAGCCTTCAAAAAAATAGTCATAATACAACCTGTTGAGCTTTGCCTGGTCAATATTTTTTGCAACTCCTTTTCCCTTTTCCCTATTGTCCTGTTTTAAAGCTTCCTGTTTTAAATCATACCAATACTCAAATTTTTCTTTAAGTTCAATATGCCTTTTTGTTGTATAAATTCTGTTTAAAAAAAAAGATACCAGAACAACAACAAAAGCAATTGTGAAAATAACAAATTCCGGCCCTAAAATCTCCAGAGGAGAGAGAATGATATCCAGAATTGCAACCAGTTTCAATAGAAGAGTCTCTATTAAAACCAGAAGAGTATCAAGAAAACTGTCCATAACTTACGTAATCCTTAGGGCTCACTCAAAAGTTACATGTAAAAAAAACCGGGGGCCAGGCTTTGGTTCCTCAACACTATCCAACGATAACCCTGATTGAATCATACTCTTTGGCTGGATAACGTCAATAACAAAAAACATGACCCCCGATTAACAACTAAGGGATCTGGAAGAAAATAAATTTGGGTAATTATTTTATTCCAACTCCCTAACCTGGACAAGCCAGAATCCAAACGGGTTTATTAATTCTTTTACCAAAAAAACACGAAAATAAGAATTAAGAAACTAAAATTCGAAAGTTGAGTTATCATTATTAATCAATAATTATCAGATCCAGATTTCAATCTTAAAAAATCTGAAAAACAGAAAGAAAAGAGTTACTGCAAGAATCCATTTCAGCTGTATTTCAGAAAACAGAGTCTGGATACGGCTGCCCAGCATTCCACCGGCAAAACCACCGATAATAATACTTATGGCAAGCCACATATCAGGCAGGTAACCGTTCATGACATATCCGATAAATGACCCAATACTGGAAAAACAGGTACCAACCAGAGCAATGGGAACTGCAACATACATGGGAAGAGCTCCAATAGCGGTCATCATAGGCACAAGAAGAAATCCTCCGCCAATACCAAAACTTCTGGATACAACACCTACACCAAGACCAAGAAATGCAAAGAGCAGAGGATTAATTCTAAATTCTTCACCCCAGAACTTGAATCTGTAATCAGTTAAACTTGATTTTACAGGTTCAATGGAGCCCATTTCAGTAGCTGACCCCTCTTTTTTTGCCTTGGTAACAGCAGCGTTGAATTTCTTGACCATGGCTTTGATGTTTTTTCGTTTTTCCATGGCTTTAGGTGTCAGTTCATGCAAAGTCTTTAAACCCATGATAACAACAAGAATAGCAAGCCATTCCTTGTAGGTTTTCATGGGAAGGTATTGTACAGCATAGGTACCAAGCCAGATTGAACCAATAAAAATACCAGCACCAAAAGAAAGCCCCACAGGCCATGCAACTCTTTTCTCCTTAATTGCAAACCTGTAAAATGATCCCAGGGGTGAAAAAAGTGTAAGTGCGATATTGGATGGACGAAGGACATTTGCTGCATTTATTCCAACCGGCCCTGCAGTATGTACAACCATAACCTGGAAAGCAGCCATGAGCATTCCCCCTGCTGCACCTATCATGGAGAAATAGGCTCCAACAAGTATGGCACCGATTATTATCCAGAGAGGATTCATGTACCTGCCGCCCTTGGTGAGCCAGAATCCCTTTTTCTCCAGAGTATAAGCTCCTATTTCAGTGCCGTTGACAGATATTTTAAATTGTGAGTCCGGAGGTGTATGCCTGAAAGTTGTAAATGATGCTGTAAATTTACCTGTTTTCTTGTCAAGGTCAATTTTTGTTCCCTTGTCCCAGTAATTATTGGAAGAAGAGTAATCACCAAGAACGCTCCTTGCAAAGATGGTTACCTTACCAACGTTTGTCTTTTCCTTGTTAATTGTGTTGATGCCATAGGCAGCCTCATGGGCAAATTTGTAAAAATTCCATTCAGCTTCACTGGTGATACCACCAAGGATCTTCTCTATTCCATCATCCAGATCCTTCCAGTTGGAAAGTTTAAACATTGTTGTACTGTAAAGCCCCCTTTTCCCCTTTTGAGTAAAAAAGGAAGGACCACCAAATTTCTTTTTAACAACTGTTCCAAACTGGTCAGGGTTTGAAGTGATCATGTAGTAAAGAATGGGAATACTGGTATCTGTTGTAAAGCCCTTCTTTTTTGCATAGCCTGCCAGTTTTTTTGTTTCAGTGGTACCGGTTGTCTCTTTAGATGCAAACCTCTCCTTTGCTTCAACAGCAATGTAAAGATCCGCTCCAGGTTCAATCTGGCCTGTAATCTCTACAACATCCCCTACCTTGTAGGATGACGCTGAGACAGTCCCCCCAGGCACGGCAAAGGCTGCTGCCGCCGCAAATAACAGAATAAACATTGTAACAGCAAAACATAGACTACTTTTTTTCATTTTTTTCTCCTTGAATAGAATTTTTTATATAACTGCCACGGGCAGCCTTGGTGGTTTAAGTCTGCACACAACAAATTGATGAAGGGCAACCACAGGGGGTTTGCCCCTACTCCTGGTTTGCCAGGACTTTCATATAAACCGGCATGGCCGATGCGAATACCATGCTCCGGCCAGTTTCTGCCCTTTAGGGTATGCCGGTTATATTAAAATTTAAAGTTTTTCCACTTTGGTTTTTATATATTTCAGCAATGTGGTTCCTCCATCCTGTTCAGCAGCATCAGATTTCATGATACCAGGAGAGTTAACTCCACCCAGCTCCGGAAACTTGGGATCTCCTTCAACTCCACGAACATGTCCAAAACCTCCTGGACTGCCAAGAACGCCCTGCATAATTGACCATGTGGGGCTTGCAACCATTTCCACACTTCCCCATGGAGATTGCAGCCTGACCTTGTCACCTTCAGATATGGCAAGTTTACGGGCATCGATTTTATTTATCCACAGAGGATTTGTTCCCTCCATTTTCATGATTTGAAAATTACTGAAAGTTGAAGAATGCTCATGGACAAAGAGCCGAAAATTTCCAAAAATAAATGGATATCTGGTATCAGCCTGCAGCTCTTTATCAGGTTCTTTATAGTCAGGCAGCGGATCTACACCTTTTTCTTTTGCAACAGGGTTGACAAAATTATATTTCCCGGTTTTACTTTTTCCCGAGCTTCCATATCCTTCTGAAGGATTAATACTTCCCCATTTTTTATATTTAAAGTATTCTGCCTTGTCTGTAATGATGAACCCTTTTGCCTTAAGCTCATCAAAGGACCATGGAGTTCCCTCCAGCTGGTTGCGGAATGCATCTTCAATATTATTCCAGGGAAAGTATTTGCCTAAGTTAAGTCTTTTTGCCAGCTCCTTTGTTATTTTCCACACGGGCATTGTGTCATACATGGGCTCCACTATCTTTGCATAATAGGCAATAAAAGCATCGTAAAGCCAGTCAGATTTTATCTGGCTCTGCTCAAGCCAGGTGGCATCAGGAAGAACAACATCACACAATATAGCACTGTTACACATATACGCTTCAATGGCTGCCTTAAATTCCATTTTTTCGATGGCTTTTATGGAATCTTTCTGGTTGCCGCAGGATAATGCAGGATCACCATAATAGAGAATCATACCTTTGAGATCGCCTGCTTCCACAGCTGCGAGTGTACTGGCTGGAACCCATCCTGACCACATATTCAATTTATGGAGTTTAGGTGCAGATCCCTTGGGAGGCTTTTCCTGATCTTTTCCCCAGGGAGAGTTCAGTTTTCTTTTAAAAGGAAGCGAGGGTCCTCCAGGGGCATCAAAGGTACCGCACAATCCGTTCAATGCCTGCAAAGCTGCTGTCCCGTACATTCCATTGGGAACCTGGGCTAATCCTGTCCAGGAGAGGGCACCCTTATTTTCAGCCTGGGCAAATTCCAGGGCAATGCGCTCTATGGTATCTGCCGGTACACCGCTGATCTCTGCCGCCCATTCAGGGGTTCTGGCTGTTCCATCTTCATCACCAAGAACCCTTTTTTTAAGCTCATCAAAACCGTGGGTCCAGTTTTTGACAAAATCCTTGTCATAGAGTTCATTTTTTATAATGACATGACACATTGCCAGTGCAACAGCACCATCCGTTGCAGGTTTTACAGGAATCCACTCTGTAGCGGCAGCAGCCGTCTCTGACCTTCTTGGATCAAAAACCACCAGTTTTGCCCCATTTTTAAGGGCAGCTTTCAACTGAGTCGTTTTGTGCTGTCCATAGGAAGTGGCAAATTCATTCATACCAAAATGGATAATATAATCAGATTTTTCATAATTAATCCACGGTCTCTTGTCATTGAGGTTATGTTCATTTGCCATGCGGTTGGCATTGTCACACATGGGTCTGTGGGTCATTTTTGGGCATCCCAGGTGATCAAAGAGTCCCTCGTGTATCCAGTTGATAAAATCATTTCCCCTGAAAAACCCTAATTTCGCAGGTTCTATACTTTTAATACCTTTTGCAACAGCGTCAAGGGCCTCATCCCAGCTTGCCTTGCGGAAACGTCCGTTTTCTTTAATCAGGGGAGCCTTAAGCCTGTACGGTGAATAGAGATGATTTGGAGATGCAGCACCCTTGGGACAGAGCCTGCCGCCTCCTTTAGGATCACCGTTAAGCCCTGAAACACCTGTAAGTATGCCGTCTTTTAATTTTGCCGTCATGCCGCACAGAGCACCGCAGGTGTAACAGTGGCTGGGTATTTCCTTTAGAGGTTCTTCGTCAACACCCCCTTCCTTTAAGGTGAAATAGTCAGAATCAAGATCCAGAACTTCACAGGCATGCATCATTTTTCGGGTAGTCTCTTCACCCCTGGTAAAACCATCAATCCGCATATTTTCACACATCAATGCACCCCGGGTGAAATGAGCAAGAGCCTGGTAAAAAACAGTATTGGCAGAGGCAGTAAGTTGATCACAAAATGAATTTACCCATTTCAGGTATGTGCCTTTGAAAAACTTTCTGTACAGATCTTCATCTTGTTTTTCAAGAAGGTATCTCAAAAATTCCATTTCAACTGCAATGTGATCATCAAGATCCTTATATCCAGGATTTTTGTGAACTCCTGCCTTTTTAAAATACTCTCTGAGCGCAAAAACCGGTTTCTGCATGAGTACCGGCTTCTTTCCTGTGTGGGCAGATTCATAGGGAAATGCTGGATTGGCCCCTGCATTGAGAAAAATATCTGCATAATCATAGCTTAATTCTTTATACAATTCCTCGGGGTCTGCTTTTCTAAGGCAGGAAACCAGACCCTCTGCTCCACTGGTGAGATCCATAAATCCGCACCCTTGTACAGATGCAAGCAACCCTTCAAGGAATTGTTCGTTCTGCATACTGGCAATGAAGTTCAATGGTATCTCATCGCGATACAGGGTGGAGAGGAACTGGTATCTCTTTGCCCTTGATTCAAAAAAACCTTTATCCATAAGTTGTCTCCTTGTGTTATATGAAAGTCTTGGCAAACCAGGAGGTTGCCCTTCATCATTTGTTGTGTGCAGACTTAGACCACCAAGGCTGCCAGTAGCAGTTATAGAAAGCAATGAACAGATATCCATTTGCTCCTTTTAATTCAGGGCCCCGAAAAAAAATAAATCCACAGTCCGGCTTGCCTTTTAACTTGTCTTTGGCGTTGCACCAAAGGGCACATATTTCAACAATGATCACTGATCAGTGTGCCTTAAAAACAAATTAAAATTCTGCACCGTTTGTGCAGATTTATTAATTTCCGTGACCCTTAATGCCTTGAGATATGGAAACTTTCATTCAATATTCCAGGAAAATCTCAAAATATTTTCTAAATTTAGAATTAGAACAAAAGCAATAAATATACCGGATAAAAAACAAAAATTCATGAACTGTGATAATAGGATTCAAAGCAGCGGTTGTATTGATTTAATCAATACTTTATTTTTAAAAAAAAGATAAAAACAGTATAGGTATTATTCTTTAAAACGGTTTTAAAAACTTTTTTGTGCAATAATAATAATTCAGTGCAATATTATTATTGCAGCCACCATAAAACAAGCCTGTTTCATATAACCGGCATACCCTAAAGGGCAGAAACTGGCCGGAGCATGGTATTCTCATCGGTCACAATACCCTAAAGGGCAGAAACCAAACAATGGGTCGAAGACGCGAAGCCAAGTCATGCGATTGCAGTACGTTGGACGG
The DNA here is from genome assembly GCA_034659375.1 of Thermodesulfobacteriota bacterium. GTDB lineage: Bacteria > Desulfobacterota > Desulfobacteria > Desulfobacterales > Desulfobacteraceae > DATFJZ01. The sequence continues at coordinate 793 of JAYEHB010000119.1, read as the reverse complement.
ACTTTCATATAAACAAAAATTACCTGCCCATGGGACAATCTGCATTGTTTTTATTGCACCACCCAAAGATCAACGGAAAAAGAGCTGACATTTTGATCAATTTAAGAGAAACGTTTTCTTAAATTGTCTAAAGGCCTTGAGTCCAGTTATAGTGTGTATTTATTTTGACATTGGGAGACAAATGCCCTATAAATAATTCTACTATAATAAGGAGAAACTGGTGAAACATACAAGTACAAGTGATATAGAAACAGAAATTATATCTCTCTTAAAAACAAAAAAAAAGGATTTTCTTACAGTCATACAGATTCGGAATGCCCTTCCTGGTTATGCATTAAAAGCTCTTGCTTTAACACGGCAATCTTCTTTATCTGATGTTGTATCAGGGCTTATGCCATATTTAAAAAAACAGCTGAAACTTTTCAAATCATCTGCAAATACCTACATTGGTTTTGATAAGCCATTAAAGGAAATAATTTTAAATGCAATTACGCTCACCCCCGGCTTAACATCAAAACAGTTGAATAAAAAAATCCCAGTGCCTGACAGAGAATTTATCCATTGCATTAACGAACTCTTTGAAAAAGGCAAAATCAGATGCACACTAAATTCTGCCCACAACCCACGCCTGACTGTTTCACCAAATTTCCCCTTTGATCCTGAAAAAGAGAACTTTATTGACCATGCCAAGCCAGTTGATCATCAATCAGATACTTTTAACCATGTGCAGTTAGCTGATCAAACAACAGATGCAGCCATCAATAAAAAACAGACAGCAAAGGAGACAGCAAAG
>JAYEHB010000118.1:0-2406 GCA_034659375.1 Thermodesulfobacteriota bacterium | reverse complement strand
AAATGCTCTTCACTGTGATGAACAGGATCAAGGCTCTCTTGCTTGCGTAACTCCCTTGTTTCCATGCTGGTAAGAAAATCATCAATATCAAGGGCAATTATGACGGGATTTTTAGTATTATTTTGCAATCTTTTCATCAAACATCTCCCTCAAAAGCAGCAATTATCTTTTCGGATGTCACGTCAAAATCAGAAGCTATCGAAATTTGTCCTTTGAAACGGCCAGGGACTCGTGGACAATCATCATCAACAGATAGCGGGACAAGCATCACCAAAGGCTTGCCAGCCTTTGCAATAATTACGCTTTCGCCTTTACAAACTTTTGCAACAAGAGCCGACAGATTTGTTTTTGCTTCGTGCATATTAACTGAAGGTAATTTTTTCATCATCAAATTCCAAAACAGACACAATTCTGCGGCTTCCTTTTTCGGTCCCATTGCAAAAAATAGGTTATGTCACTTGAAAATTCCTTGAATTTGACATTTCTGTCCTCTTTAATAATGTCATCACAGGCTGCAAAGCCCGACTTGTAAAAATCAAAAAAACTGATTCTGCCTGTCTCCTCCAGAATCTGCTTCTCTTTTTCATACATATTATTCATGCGAGGATACTTTTCAGTCACAAGATCGTAAAGAAGCTTTGTATCTTTTGAAATTTCAGCCTCCTGTAAAATTCTCATGACACTTTTGCCCATGTGAATGCCATTGGGCTTACCTGTTGACTCAAGCCTTGAAGCATTGTCAACAGCCTCTCCAATGGCTGTTATAATCATACGTTTTTTGCTGCCAATTGGACCAATGGTTGCAATCCCTGTTTCGATTCCAGTACGGAATGAAATCCCTAAGTTCGATTTATTGACAAGCGTGCAGACTCTTGATTGTATATCAATGGGGTGTTTCCCCCTGATAAGCTGATCAAGTTCCCTGAACATGCTGACCAGAACCAGTATCATCAACATGGTACGTTCATGAATTCCCGGTACATAATCCATCTCTTCGGAATCAAAGGCAGATACATTCTGAAAAAAAAGTGAGTCGCCAATAAAATTACCAACACGACATGAATATAAGGTGGCTATATTGGCAGCTATCTGCCTGCAGGTATTTGTAATAAAAAAATAATCCTCTGGATTGTATTTTTGCCTGATTCTGGCAGAACCAACCATATCCACAAACGCATAGACTCCCTGAGCGACTAAAAGAGGCTCCATATTAAGCTGTTTTTCAGTCACACCTCCCACAGCTCTTAAATATAATTTCTGCTTTTCAAGTCGAGAAGCTGTTTCTCTTAAATTACGTTCCTTTCTCCAGATAAGCTTTGCAGCCTGTTGTCCCTTTGCCACGCCAAGATAGGCAATGGAGGCCATTTCAACGAACTGAATTAAAATATTTAATCTTTTTTTCAGTTCAGCCCCATGGACAAAGCCATTGTGATCTGATTTTAAAAGCTCCTGATTTGCTGTATTGATCACAAGAGCTCCATAATCAGGAACATACACAGCAATAAAATTGCTTACAGTGAGTTTACTGGTAATTGATTTGTTTACCTTTAGACCTGTTAAAGTGTTAAAAGTGTTTCCATTAAATGATAAAACCGGAAGACTTGAAAAAGAATCATTCTCATCCTCCCCATGCATATTCTCCTCAATATTATTGATTATAAGAACTCTGCTTCCTTTTTTATAAAAATCAATAAACGTTTTTAAAACGTAGGCAATTATTCCATCGTTATAAATTAATTTTCCATACTCATCCTTTTTGTACAATTTCACAGAAGCGAGTCCTTTAAAATTGGCTATAATTTTGCCAAAATATTTTAAATACAGTCCCTTGATTCCAATTCCATCAAATTTATGAAATATACCCCTGTCCCATTTTTCAGGTGCAAGAAACATCTGATGTGTTGTATTGGTTCCAAAGAGAAGAGTTATCTGCTGTGCTTCCATAAGATCAATGGAAAAACGGAGAGTCCTTTGGAGTACATCTTTTGTGTTAAAGATTTTCTCCTCAAAATCCAGAATATCAGGTAATTTTTTTTTCATGTTGAGTCTGATCCATTGCTGTACAAAATATTTCTCTGGACTGAAAAACAGATCTGTCCACGATTATCAATAATTTCAACAGAAATTCGCTCTTTACTAAAAAATGAAGATGGAATTATACACTTGTTTAGTAATGAGTCTGAAATAACATACCCTTTTAAAAATTGAGGAACACTATTCTTCAACGGTGGCGTATTCTGAAATGGGCAAGTTATTTGAAACTGATTCCTTAAGAACATATACATAAATATATTTTACTGCAACACTTTTTTTAACTAACAGCAATTCTCGTTACAACATTTTTTTTGGATCAAAAAACAAGAACACATTTAAAATCATGCAGAGGAGTCCAAGGTTTCAATCCTT
>JAYEHB010000117.1:0-2406 GCA_034659375.1 Thermodesulfobacteriota bacterium | reverse complement strand
AAGAATTGACTGGACAGCTTCTGCCACAATCCAGCCCCTGTTAAATGTGGGGATAATGGCACTGACAAGGGGTTGTTTGTTCTGTTTATTATAATTATTCATAGAGGCTGCCTTTGTGGGGTAAGGATTGCAAAGCCATTCTGCAAATTTATTTTACACTTCTTGACATGATTTCTGAAATCGAGTACATTCTGATTATATAACATATGATTCATAATTTTATGAAGAGGTTTTTTATGGCAAGGCTGAAATTAAAAGAACATGTAATAAACAGAGACTGGTGCAAGGGGTGTGGAATTTGTGTCCATTTTTGTCCCAAAAAGGTTCTGGAACTTGATTCTAAGGAAAAGGTTGTGGCAGTAAGGCCGGAAGATTGTATCTGCTGCAAACTGTGTGAATTAAGATGCCCTGATCTTGCAATTGAGGTACTTACAGACCAGGATGTGAAACATGAATAAAAAAATAAAATTTGTCCAGGGAAATGAGGCATGTGTTGAGGGGGCACTTTATGCAGGCATTGATTTTTTTGCAGGTTATCCCATAACACCTTCCACTGAAATTACCGAGCTTCTTGCAAAGGAACTTCCCAGGAAAGGTGGTAAATTTATTCAGATGGAGGATGAGATCGCCTCCATGTGTGCAATACTTGGTGCATCTTTAACAGGGAACAAGGTTATGACTGCCACAAGCGGGCCTGGTTTTTCCCTTAAACAGGAGGCTTTGGGGTATGCATGCATGGCTGAAATCCCATGTGTAATAGTGAATGTGCAAAGGGGAGGACCATCTACGGGAAATCCCACCCATGTAAGTCAGGGTGATGTGAACCAGGCAAGATGGGGTACCCATGGAGATCACGCAATCATAGCACTTACAGCTTCCAACCATCAGGATGTTTTTGAGGTGACTGTTGATGCATTTAACCTTGCAGAAACATACAGAACTCCTGTTATACTGCTTTTTGACGAAGCAGTGGGGCATATGCGGGAGAAACTGATTGTCCCTGAAAAGGGTGAGATCCCTCTTGTTGACAGGCTGAGGACTTCCGTAAAAAAAGGTGTGGATTATCATCCATATCTGCCAAGGGAGGATGGAAGACTTCCCATGTCTGATTTTGGTGGTGAGCACAGGTATAATGTTACAGGTCTTTTCCATGACATGTGGGGCTTTCCTTCCAATAATCCCAAGGTGGTGAATGAGCTTTTACACCATATTAATGATAAAATTGAGAATAATGTTCATTCTATTACAAGGTATAAAGAGTATGCCCTTGAAGATGCTGAATATCTTTTTATCTCCTATGGATCTTCAGCAAGATCTGCCATACATTTAGCCAGGAACAGGAGAGCAAGAGGTGAAAAAGTTGGTGTTCTTGAGCTTCAGTCTCTATGGCCGTTTCCAGCGGATCTTGTCAGGGAAAAATGTGCAAAAGTAAAGGCTGTTATAGTGGTAGAGATGAATATGGGGCAAATTTTAAAGCAGGTCAAGTCTGTTGTTGAGAAGCCTGGGAATGTTTTTCTGGCCAACCGCATAGATGGTGAACTGATAACTCCGACCGATATAAAGATGCTCCTTCGGATTATCCAGGGAAGGGGGGTATAAAATGAGTGTAAAGGATTATTTAAGGGAGAGATTTTTTCCCCAGATGTGGTGTCCGGGATGCGGGCATGGAACTGTATTAAATTCCCTTTTAAGGGCCGTACAACAGCTTGACCTTGATAAAAATGATATGGTAATGACTTCCGGTATTGGCTGTTCCGCCAGAATTTCAGGTTATGTTGATTTTCATACTCTCCATACAATACACGGCAGAGCCCTTGCCTTTGCAACAGGACTGAAATTGAGTAAACCTGAACTTAACGTACTGGTTCCCATGGGAGATGGAGATGCCCTTGCCATTGGCGGCAATCATTTTATCCATGCTGCCAGAAGAAATATTGATATCACAGCCGTTGTTATGAACAACAGGATATATGGAATGACAGGGGGGCAGTTCTCACCTTTAACCGGATATGATCAAAAAGCCAGCACTGCACCATATTCCACAATTGATCAATCTTTTGATGTTGTTGAACTTTCAATGGCTGCAGGAGCCTCTTTTGTTGCCAGAACAACAACGTACCATGTGCTTGAGGCTGTGGATATTTTGAAAAAAGCCATTGAACATAAAGGGTTTTCAGTGGTGGAAATACTCTCCCAGTGCCCCACCCACTATGGCAGAAGAAATAAAAAAGGGGATGCCTGTGCAATGCTTGAATTTTATAGGAAAAACAGTGCAAAGGTAGGGTCAAAGGCATTGGAAACCAATCCTGATTTAATTGCCAGGGGTATTTTTGTGGATCATGATACGCCTGAGTATTGCAAAGAGTATGAAAAAGTTATTCAAAGAGCAACAAAGGGGAAAGCATC
>JAYEHB010000116.1:0-2413 GCA_034659375.1 Thermodesulfobacteriota bacterium | reverse complement strand
GATCTAACAGGTGCAAATCTTGAAAAAGCCTATGCAAAAGGTGCTCAATTCCGCAAGGCAAAACTTACCGGGGCCAACCTTGCCAATATAAACCTTTACCAGGGGGCTCTTGCCAAAGCAGATCTTGTTAATGCTTCATTTAAAGGGGCGAATCTGTGTCAGGCTGATTTTTTGAGATCAACCATCACCAACACAGATTTTGAATGGGCAAACCTTGACCTTACCCTTATTGAAAAATGGAGGCCATCATGAAAGGCAAAGAGCTTTCAGAAAAAATCAAAGCAGGTGATTTTTTTTTGGAGAATGAAGATTTTTCAAATATGGACTGTCAGGGAAATGATCTGTCAGGTGGTGTTTTTTTTCAGGTTAATTTTGACAACACTGATTTTACCAGGGCCAACTTAAGTGATTCAACCTTTTCCAAATGCAGTATGAAGAGTGTTGTATTTGCGGAGGCTGATCTAAAACAGACCAATTTTGTTGAATGTATACTTAAAAATGCTGATTTCAGTAAAACAAAAAGTTATTTTGCTAAGTTCACACAGGTAAATATGAAAAATGCAAATTTTTCCAATGCAAAAATTAATACAGGTGTTTTTAATGATTCAGAATTAAACAGCGCAATTATGAAAGAAACCATCATTGAGAAAACAATTTTGAATAATTGCAAACTGCAACAGGCTGATTTTTCAAAAGCCAGTCTGTACAAGGCAATCTTTATAAAATGCAGTTTTCAAGACAATATTTATAAAAACATATCAATTCATCTGTCTTATTTCAATGGTTCATCCTTTGAAGGTTCAGATTTCAGCGGCACTGATTTAACCCAGGTCCAGTTCATGGAATGTAACTTAAGCAGATGTGATTTTTCCAACACCAGGTTTAAACAGGGAGGTTTTTACCAAGCCCTGCTGGAAGGATCTAATTTTGACAATGCCTACCTGGAACTGGCATTTTTTAATGAGGCAAAGGTTTCAGGATCAAGTTTTAAAAATGCTGATCTGAAACGTGCAAATATGCAGTATGCAAATTTTGATAACTGCAATCTTGAATCTGTTAACCTATATCAGGCACAATTGGAGGGTATTCAGGCAAATGAATCTGTTTTTGCAGGAGCAAATCTGACCTATGCTGATCTATCCCATGCCCAGATTGTAAAATCTGATTTTTCAAATACAAGCATGCTGCTGACAGATATGCATGAAGCAAACGATGAAAAGACAAAATGGACAGGATCAACAAAGATCCTTGCAAGGGGAACCAATGATAAACGCTTAAAGGCAGAAAAATGGGGGACAAAATGAGTACTGCTTCAACAGCAAAGATAATCAAGATACAGTCAACGGATGAACCTGGAAAAAATGAATCAGGCAAATCATACATGCCGCAGATTCAAAATGGACAGATTCTTTCAGTCTCATATGATAAGATAATAGTTGATATTTCCGGGGAAAAAATAGAGGCAAAAAAAGCATTTTCCTGTTTTACTGTACCCCGGCCCAAAGACAGAGTTATTCTTGTAAAAGATGAAACCGGATTGTTTTATATACTGGGTATCATTGAAAGAAAAGAAAAGCAGAAAGTCACAATTGCCTATCCTTCTGATGCAGATATAAAATCTGAAAATGGGAATCTTAACCTTAGGTCCAAACAATCTCTTGCCATATCATCAGAAAATTTGAACTTTTTTTCAAAAAAAGCGATTCACAAAAGCCGTGAAGCAATCGTTTCATTTGACGACACAACTGCAAACGGGATTACACTGCAGGCAAGCTTTAAAACCATAAGGCTCATAAGCAGGCTGATCAATACCATGGCAAAGCAGGTGATTGAGTCATTTACTGGATATATCAGAAACACAGAAGCCAATGACCAGGTAAAAGCAGGCCAAATGAACAGGATTGTCGATGAAATGTATTCCATGGATTCAAAATATACTGTCATGGTCAGTAAAAAAGATACCAAAATTGATGGTGAACGAATCCATATGGGATAAACAGGAATTTTAAGCGTACAACTTTTTTACAGGAGAATATTTATGTTTCAAAACTCTTCAATGCCTGGGATTGACCTTGCTTTCCCAGACACCTGCATGACTCCGGGCATTATTGCAGGAGCCCCCGGCCCCATTCCATATCCCAACATAGCCATACATGCCATGGCCGTACCATCCCAATTTAAAATGCTTATCATGTGTATGCCTGCGCATAATATTGCCACAGTCATTCCTGCAAGCAATGGAGATCAAGCAGGATGCAGTCCTGGCGGTGTTGCTTCAGGAATACCAATGGGACCGTCAATAAATACCAAATGCAGTATAAAAGTCCTTGAAGGAGGAATGCCTGCCACAAGAATGCTTGACACTGATCAGCAGAATTTAACCAATGCTCCTCCTGGAATGAGTCTTGTTCCA
>JAYEHB010000115.1:0-2416 GCA_034659375.1 Thermodesulfobacteriota bacterium | reverse complement strand
TTGTTGCTCACTTTATCCAAATTTATTATTTTTAAGGTTCTGAAAAAGATCAGGACTAATGGTCATAATACCAGAAATCTCCTTATTGTTGGAAGCCAGACACGGGCCAGGCAGGTTATTGAAGTTTTGGAAGCAAATAAAGCAACCGGATACATGATTCTGGGCTGCTTTGATGTGGATGAAGAAAAAGTTGGTCAATCTGTTTTAAATGATCATAAAGTGATCGGTCTTGTTAAAAATCTTGAAGCGTATCTGCGGGATAACATTGTTGATGAACTTATTTTTGCCATGCCCCTTAGAAAATTAGAAAACGGGGATCGGTATATTGCCTTTGCAGAAAGCATGGGGATCAATGTCAAAATTCTTCCGGACTGGGAACTGTATCACCTGATGTACCGGCCGGATATAGCAGCCATCAGGTTTGAAGATTTTTTTGGGGTTTACACCATGGCCCTTCAGACAACTCCCCTGAATGAAGGGGAGATGTTACTCAAGCATGTGGGTGATTTTCTGGCTGCTTTGGCTTTGACAATTATTTTGCTGCCTGTTTTTATTGTCATTGGTATTGCCATAAAAGTATTTTCCAAAGGATCTGTTTTTTACACGCAGGAACGGCTGGGCATGAACGGCAGGCGGTTCATGGTTTATAAATTCAGGACAATGGTTGAGGATGCAGATGAACTGTTAAAAGAGCTTGCTGAGATGAATGAGGCAGACGGGCCTGCTTTTAAAATCAAGAATGATCCAAGGATTATTCCCTATGTTGGGACTTTTTTAAGGAAGAGCAGTCTGGATGAACTGCCCCAGCTCTTTAATGTTTTAAAAACCGAGATGAGCCTTGTGGGGCCAAGACCGCCAATACCTAAGGAAGTGGATGAATATTCCGTGTGGCACAGGCGGCGGCTCTCCATGAAACCGGGGATGACATGCCTGTGGCAGATTGCACCGGAACGTAATGAATTGGACTTTGAAGAGTGGATGAAGCTGGACTTGCAGTATATTGATAACTGGTCTCTGTTTAATGACTTTAAGATTCTGGTTCTGACAGCCAAAGCAGTTTTAACCGGTGCCGGCAGATAATAAAGGTAAAAATTCCTTGACCATGAATTGTGCAACACAATTTGACAAATATTTTACAGAATAATTCCTTCCAGGAAAGCGATATTGAGAATGACGTCTGACCCCGATAACCACACTTAAAGAATGGGAGGTTAGTTGTGCCCGAGTTAGCCAGATTTTATGGGATTATTCTTTACATGTTTGCTAAAGATCATCCCCCACCGCATTTTAATGCAAAATACAACGAGCATAAAGCGATGATCGATATTAAAAGCGGTGAACTCATTACCGGTCATTTGCCAAGGCGTGCATTACGTCTTGTTCAAGATTGGGCCGAAATCAATCAGGCTGCATTGTTACTAAATTGGAATGAAGCCCAGAAAGATAATCCGCAAATTAAAAAAATAAAACCGCTGGAGTAGCATGATGCGAACGATTAAAAAAATATGCGATGTAAAACCATACACGTTGATTCTTCAGTTTAATAATGATGAGGTGAGAAAAGTGGATTTGAAGGATGATTTCAGAGAGTGGGGGAAATCTTCCGATAGTAAATTTAAACTATTATTGAAGCCTTCCGAATTTTGTAAGGTAAAACTTAATGAAGAAATAGAATCAATTTGCTGGGAAAATGGTATTGATCTTTGCCCTGACGTTTTATGGGAAAAGGGCACAGCATTAGAGTAGTTCAGAGAGTCAGGTCAGGGGTCAGAGGTCAGGGGTCAGAGGTTTACTCTTCAGTTGGGATTTTCTAACGGGGTCTGACCCTGATATATAAAGATTTCGTGGCACCCTGGATTGATTTTTTCTTGAAAAGTAATACACTTAGTGTTATACATAATCTATGAACAGAGTATTTAAAACCCGCTATTTCAACCGCTGGATGCGGAAAACACAGTTAGATGACAGAGTGTTATGCGATGCTGTTCTGGAAATGATGCAGGGCCTCATAGATGCGGATCTTGGCGGCGGTGTCATAAAGAAAAGAGTCGGTGCTGCAGGCCGGGGGAAACAGGGCGGTGCCAGAACGCTTTTGGCTACCAAACACGATGACCGCTGGTTTTTTGTATTCGGTTTTCAAAAAAACACCCGAAGCAATATTAATAGCAGGGAAAAAGAAGCTTTGAAACTTTTGGCAGATGATTTGTTATCCATGTCAACTACTGCACTGGATTCAGCCTGTCAACGGAATGAGCTTCAGGAGATTTGCCATGAAAACAAAAAGTGATATTTTGGAAGCCGTTCACGAAACAGCATCGGATCTTCATCGTGAGGGGTTTATAGACCAAAGGAAAATGCACCAATATGATGCATTGTGCCTTGACCCGATTTCCGATTATGACAGTGAAAAAATCAG
>JAYEHB010000114.1:0-2424 GCA_034659375.1 Thermodesulfobacteriota bacterium | reverse complement strand
TGTAGTAAATATTACAATAGACTATAAAGAACATATCGTTGAGAAATATCATACATTTCTTAATGAAGCTCGTCTCTCCGCTCTTGCAATCTCCATCTATTTTGTTGCAATAAAAAAACTGCTCGACAAATTAGAACACGACAGTCTTAAAATGCTTGTTCTTGATGATCTGTTAATAAGCCTTGATATGAGCAATCGCTTGAAACTGTTGGAAATATTAAAAAATGAATTTACAGATTTTCAGATATTCTTTTTTACACACGACAAAGAACTGTATGAAATTTATAAGGATAAAATGCAGTGGGAGAAGTACGAGATATATCTTGATGATTCCGGTGATATACCAATGGCAATATTAAAACAGGGAAAATCTGAGATTGAACGGGCAAAAATGTTTTTTGCACAAAAAGAATACGATGCTTGTGCCTTGCTTTTAAGGAAAGGCTTTGAAAAGATTCTGAAAGCATATCTTACACCACAAGAGCAAAGAAACAGAAACTGTGAAGAACTCGACCTTTCTGGTTTTATTGACAGGGCAATATCAAAAAGTAGCGGTGAGAGTAAAAGTATTCTGGAGAAATTAAATTCTGACAGGCAGCATATTTTAAATCCCTTGTGCCACATTGACACAAAAATCACTCACTCTGACGAATTAAAAAGTGCAATGGTAGATTTGGATAAACTGAAAACATTATTAATAAGCAAGGATTTCCGCAGATTTTGATGACTGACTTGGAGAGTTGATATAATGGAAAATCACAAAAAAATAGCAATTTTTCAAAAAAAAGAGATAAGAAAAACTATACATAATAATGAGAGGTGGTTTGTTAGAGAGCTACAAGAATATAAATTACCCGTATGCAGGTTCGATATTCAGTAATCTTCCGCACTTTTAACGATAAACGGGTATTATTATTGTTTGTAACTCCCTTAGGACTCGCCCAAAAATAAATTACCAATTTTGGAAGTTGAGTCGTCTCTCATGCAAGGCATGAAAATGCAGGCATGTCTGGAATATGCCAAATTTTCATAACGCAGCAGGAGAGGATGAATCGACTTCCAAAATGTAAAGTTATTTTTGGGCGAGTCCTTATTAATGATATTATTGTTGCACTTACTGATTCTAAAGACCCTGCACAATATTTATATGAAAGTCTTTGTAAACCAAACAGCGACTTTTATTCTTTGTTGTGGGCAAACCGAGGTAAAAAATCAGGTCTGCCCGTGGCAGTTATAAAAGAATGAAATCCAGAGATAAAGAACTGAAAAAGCTAATTGAGCAAGTGATGTACAATCTGTACCTCCCCTTCAATTGAAAATCGAAACTTCTGGCGGACTCCAAAAAATGTATTGCTGGAATACGGAGGGTGTCTTTCGTCTTATTCAATCTACTCCTTCACCAAAAGCGGAACCATTTAAAAGATGGCTGGCAAAAGTAGGCTATGAAAGGGTACAGGAGATTGAAGACCCATAACTTGCTACAAAGCGGACAAGGGCTTTATATCAGGCTAAAGGTTACAGCTCCGACTGGATTGTAAAACGAATGCGTGGTATTGCGATTCGTGAAGAACTTACCGATGAATGGAAGCAAAGAGGTGTAAAAGAGCAAATAGAGTATTCAATTTTAACTGCTGAAATAAGTAAAGCTACTTTTGGCATGATCCCAAGTCAATATAAAGAGTTAAAAAAATTGGTAGTGCTGAACAAGTAGTGATATGTTGGTTGCAATTGTTTTAATACCAGTGGCTGGCATTTGATTTATCACTACCAATTATGGACTATCAAAAAATTAAAAAGAGAAAATTTGAGAGACCATATGACAGATCTGGAACTTATTTTCTCTATGCTTGGTGAAAGAGCCACAACAGAAATAACTCAAACAGATGATTCGCAAGATTTTTATAAACTTAAGCAAGATGCAAAATATGCTTTTACAGAGCAAGTTGTTTCCATGCTTTCTGCAGTAATAAAAACTCCTGTTGCTGTTGAAATAAGTTTAAAAATAATCAGAACTTTTGTTGAAATGCGAAAGTTTCTAACAAATAACGCTAACATTTTCCGGAGACTTGATAAAGTTGAGCAGAAGCAATTAATTACAGATACAAAACTTGATAAAGTCTTAAATGCTATTGAATTAAAAGAAATTACACCAAAACAAGGTATTTTCTATAATGGACAGATATTTGATGAGTGTACCCTTTTTTGATTAACCGGGGGAAATGGCTGCCATGAAACCTCACCCCCCGCCCCTCTCCATGATTGGAGATGGGGGAGAATAATTCAAAAAGGGTACACTCAAAAGAGCAGAACGTTAAAGGCTCTGCTGAAAATGACATGATGGGTTTCATGGACAAACTGGATTTTTTGATGCCTGCGGGTTTTTATTACAAAATCATGCATAAGCCGGCTGCAATATGGCCCATT
>JAYEHB010000113.1:0-2426 GCA_034659375.1 Thermodesulfobacteriota bacterium | reverse complement strand
AGATGCTGAAACAGCAGTTCCGGTTTTTTATATGAAACTTCTTTTAACTATTGTAATCAAATGACTTTTCATTCTTTGTTGTGGCCGATGCGGTAACCATGCTCCGGCCATGCCGGTTTATATGAAACTCCGTCCAACTTTTCTGGAATTTCAGGTAAAATTTTGCGTCTTTTTAATTGGGTCACGCCCTGGTCTATATAGCCAGAAGTCCGGTTTTTTTAAACTCATCGCAAGTTAAAAATATACCATAAGTGTTTGTATTAAAAAAGATGTTGACAGAAACCATTGCTTCATGCTTTAAGGAACCAGTTTCAAATAACTTGCCCATTTCAGAATACGCCACCGTTGAAGGATAGTGTTCCTCAATTTTTAAAAGGGTATGTTATTTCGGACTCATTACTTTAAGTGGTATGGGTTTTTCAGGTTCTTTGACCCGTAACATCCTTTTTGCCGTGCATGAGACAGTTCATTCAGAAGATGCCAGGGAAGGGTTAAAATGGTTCCATGCAAAGATTGGAGATGATTACTGGAACCAGCGCAAACTGATCCTGGAAATTTTAAAATATTTGTCCTCTACTTCCCATATTCCCCATATGGTACATTGGAAAAAAGATGCTGATGCGGCCTTACGCCTTGCCGGTGCCGTTGAAAATGATCACGGAGGCAGAATTTAAAGAATGAATATTCAGTATTTAAGAAGTCTTGTCCGGGAATTTGCAGCTCTTCCGAGTGAAACTGAATGGCTTGAATTCAAATGCAATTTTGCAGATCCTAAAGCCATTGGAGAGTATCTGTCTGCGTTGTCAAATGCAGCTACTCTTAATGGGAAACATTTTGGATATATCATCTGGGGCATAGAGGATACTGGGCATGCCATTTCCGGAACCAAATTTAAACCCCGCCAAGCCCAAAAAGGAAACCAGGAACTTGAATCCTGGCTTGCCATGCATCTTTCTCCAAGAATTGATTTTAAAATTCATGAGTTTACATTTGATGAGAAACCCATTGTCATGTTTGAAATACCATGTGCAAAGAATCGTCCTGTCAGCTTCAAATCAACTGAGTATATCAGGGTTGGCACTTACAAAAAGCCTTTAAAAAATTTTCCAGAAAAAGAGCGTTTGTTGTGGAAACTGTTTGAAAATATTCCTTTTGAAATGCAGGCAGCAAAAGCTAATGTAACATCAGACCAGGTTTTAAAACTCCTGGATTATCCAGCCTATTTTGATTTGACTGATCAACCTCTGCCTGACAATCGGGAGGGTATTCTAACAAAGCTGATCTCCGAAAAGATGATCATTGCAAAAGATGGCGGCCTATATGATATCACCAATCTTGGCGGGATTATGTTTGCAAGGGATATAAATCTGTTTGACAGAATCGGTCGCAAAGCTGTCCGTGTGATTGTTTACAAGGGTAAAAACCGTATTGAAACTGTCAGGGAGCAATTAGAGGTTAAGGGTTATGGATCAGGCTTTGAAAATGTTATCTCTTTTATTAAAACTCTTTTACCGGAAAATGAATTTATTGATCACGCTTTGAGAAAAAATGTAAAAATGTATCCTGAAATAGCTATTCGTGAACTTGTGGCTAATGCACTTATTCATCAGGATTTTACTATCAGAGGTACAGGTCCCATGATTGAAATTTTTTCCGACAGGATGGAAATAACTAATCCCGGGATACCTTTAATTGACACTTTGCGCTTTATTGATGAACCTCCCCAGTCAAGAAATGAAGCATTGGCATCTTTTATGAGAAGAGTTAATATCTGCGAAGAGAGAGGCAGTGGAATTGATAAAGTCATTTTACAGGTGGAAATGTTTCAGCTGCCTGCCCCGGATTTTATTGTTACATCCAAACATACAAAATCGATTTTATATGCACATAAATCATTTTCTGATATGGAGAAATCCGACCGCATCAGGGCCTGTTATCAACATGCCTGCTTAAAGTATGTTTCAAATGATTTCATGACGAATACAACATTGCGGGAACGTTTTTCAATTGCCAGAAAAAATTATTCAATGGCATCCAGGGTTATTGCTGATACTTTAGATAAAAACATGATTAAACGATACAATCCTGAAAGCCTGTCTAAAAAACATATAAAATATATTCCTTTTTGGGCATAAATCTTATGTGACTGTTATGTGACTGGCAAAAGATTGAAACAGGTGAATTATTTTTGTTAAATTTATATTATTTGTTTTTTCAAGCACTTACCGATATTTAAGGATTGTTTTTTTATGTGACCGTTATGTGACTGGAAAGTTTTAACTAATAATTTGTGTTAAGGATAAAATACCAATATGATCAAACGGTTCTCATCCCGGCGTGAAAGATTAGATACTTCTTTTATAAATAAGAAATTGTCTGATGCTGTCTCCTATGATCGCATTGCAGGTTATTTCAGTTCATCCATG
>JAYEHB010000112.1:0-2433 GCA_034659375.1 Thermodesulfobacteriota bacterium | reverse complement strand
GAAAAGAGATTTGTAGTTAAAGGTATCATGGTTAACTACCTTGGTTTTGTAGGTGAGGAAAAGTATAACAAACCAATGAAGAAAGCCCATTTGTTATTGAAAAATCAAGGTATTTGCTGTCTTTAATCTTATTAAGTCTTTCTTTTTATATATTTTTGGTCATATTTGTATTAAAAATGGTACTATATCGAACGATATGGAACAGGTACCGGTGAAATTTTTCGATTAACAAAGGAAGCTGGATTACAGGAACCTGTTTTTTCATTGGAAGAAGGGTTTAAGGTGATTCTCTGGCGAAAACAAAAGATGACTGACCAAGCTACTGACCATGCTACTGACCATGCTACTGACCATGCTACTGACCATGCTACTGACCAAGCTACCGGACAAGCTACCGGACAAGCTGAAAATGTTTCAGAAATGGTAAAGCGTGTGGTTTTAGTGGTAAAGGAAGAAATGAAACGGGTTGCAATTCAGGAAATATTAGGGTTAAGACATAGAGAAACTTTTTTGGATAATTATCTTAAGCCTTCTCTTGAGACTGGATATATTGAAATGACATTACCGGACAAGCCTACAAGCCCAAAACAAAGATATAGGTTAACGAAAAAAGGGAAAGCATTAAAAAAGATGCTGGAGGAGTAACTGTGCCAAGTACAACAAATGAACAAGCATTAGAATCAGCCATAGAAAAAGCCTTAACAGGAACCTGCCGGGAAGCAATTAAGGCGACTGAAAATGTTGCGATGGAAGAGCAGGGAACATATGGTGCAGGAAAAGGTTACTATATTGGCATTTCTACTGATTTTAATGCTAAATACGCCATTGATGAATTTCGATTCTGGCACTTTCTGGAAAACTCTCAAAAGAAAGAACTTGAAAAGTTGCAACATTCTTCTGACTGGCGACTGAGGATATTAGAACGCTATGATCGTATGACCAAAAAATATGGTTTATTGCGTCTGCTTAAAAAAGGTCTGGATGTTGAAGATGCTCATTTTACCCTTTTATATCAATTGCCCCTGGCAAGCAGCAGCAAGACTGTAAAAGAATTTTTCGATAAAAATGAATTCAGTGTTACAAGACAGATCCGCTATAATCAGGAAAATCCCCATGAAGAGATAGATATGGTGATTTTTATTAATGGTATCGCTATTGCCACATTGGAGCTTAAAAATCCATGGACTGGTCAAACTGCCGGAGTTCACGGCATTAAGCAATATAAGCAGGACAGAGATATTAGACAGCCTCTCATGAATTTTGGCCGTGCTCTGGTTTATTTTGCCGTAGATACTGATGAAGTCTATATGACTACCAGGTTAAATGGTAATAGAACTTTCTTTTTGCCATTTAATAAAGGGCATAATAATGGAAAAGGCAATCCACCAAATCCATTTGGGCATAAATCAGCCTATTTATGGGAAGAGGTCTTTACCAGGGAGAGTTTAGCCAATATTATTCAACATTTTGTAAGGTTTGACGGCAAAGCTTCAGATGCGTTAAGCAAACGAACTCTTTTTTTCCCAAGATACCATCAAATGGATGTTGTACGTGGGATATTGGCACATGCTGGATCAAATGGCGTTGGGCATACATATTTAATTCAACACTCTGCAGGCTCCGGGAAATCCAATTCTATTACCTGGGCTGCATACCAATTAATAGAAACCTATCCTCAAAAAGAAGGGTTGCCCGGAGCCAAAGGACTTAATAACCCTCTTTTTGATTCTGTAATTGTAGTTACAGACAGGCGGTTATTAGATAGACAGCTTCGTGAAAATATAAAAGAATTTTCAGAAGTGAAAAATATTGTAGCTCCAGCCTATTCAGCAAAGGAGCTGAGAGATAGTTTAGAACAGGGTAAGAAAATTATTATTACAACTATTCAAAAATTCCCATTTATTGTGGATGGAATAGCTGATCTTAGTGATAAAAGGTTTGCTGTAGTTATTGATGAAGCACACAGCTCTCAAAGTGGAATTGCCGCAGGTAAAATGAACCAGGCAATGGGTATGCAAGAAAAGAATGAAGAGGATGAAGAAGATGCACAGGATATAATCCTCAAAGCCATGAGAGCCCGTAAAATGAAAGGGAATGCTTCATACCTGGCTTTTACTGCAACCCCTAAAAACACTACCTTAGAGAGATTTGGAATAAAACAGGAAGATAACTCTTTTAAGCCATTTCATTTATACTCAATGAAACAGGCTATTGAAGAGGGCTTTATTCTGGATGTTTTAGCAAACTATACTACTTATAAAAGCTATTATGAGATAGAAAAGTCCATTCAGGACAATCCATTATTTGATACTAAGAAAGCACAGCAAAAACTCCGTGCATTTGTGGAAAGAGATAAATGTACTATTGCCACCAAGGCAGAAATCATGATGGAACACTTTTTAAGTAAGGTGTTTAATACCAAAAAGTTGAAAG
>JAYEHB010000111.1:0-2434 GCA_034659375.1 Thermodesulfobacteriota bacterium | reverse complement strand
ACTGCTGAAGAGTCAGCCTCGGCATCTGAGGAGTTGAATGCCCAGGCTGAACAGCTCAAAGACTATGTTGGTGAACTGATAATGATGGTTACCGGAAAAAGAGAAGAACAAACAGGAGCGGTGCCCCGGAGAACAACCAGAACAATTGCTGCAAAACCAGGTAAAGCCCGGGGATCAGCTGAAAAAATGCTGCCCGCAGCAAAGGAAGTCAGATCTGATCAGGTAATACCTTTTGATGATGACGAAGATTTTAAAGATTTTTAGGGGGACCAAGGGTAGCACTATGACTTATGAAATTATTGAAGATTTAGTTGAAAAACTTTCCTGTGATTTTGTGCTGGCAGACCCCGGAGAGCCGGAAAGTTTGTCCGGCTTACTGCCGATTTTAAAACAGATTCATGGGAAATTCATGGAGCTCTCTTTGAAAGACAAAGCAAAAGAGGTTTTAAAGGCAAGAAAAATTATAAAGGCTGTTTTACAAGATAATGGAGGTGATGTTGATAAAAAAATGGCTGACTTGGGCGGGTTGATATCTGAATTTTCATTGTCCCCGGGCACTTTAGAAGAATCTCATCAGATCCATGATGATACCGGGGTTAATCCTCCTTGTTCGATGCCTGGGGGCCATGGTCTGGATCAGATTGAAGCAAAGCTGAATATATTTGACAAACAGATCAGCGGATTTTGTCCCGGAGAGATCCCTGATCTTGGTTCCATGCTCAATCTTCTGGATGAACTTATTGATGCTTCAAAAGAGAAAGATCATGTTACATTTCATGAGGTCTGCCTTGCCTGCAAAGGGTATGTAGAAAACATGACACTGCAGAATATCAATAACACAAAACCCATAGAAGAAGGTCTGGTTCTTCTTAGATCCCTGTTGAGCCATTTGAAAAACGATGAAGCCTTTGTATTTGATTATTCCGATGTTTTGGAATTATTGAATGTCAGTTTCAAGGAGAAGGAGGAACAAAATGTCAGCTTTGAAGAAGAACAAAAACCTGATTCAACTGCACAACAGGAAGAAAAGCCATCGGTGGAATCCCAATCCGAACCCCGGAAAATATCAAAAGATGATCTGGAAATCCTCATGGATTTTGTTTCTGAATCCCAGGAAAATCTGGATACAATAGAGGTAAACCTCATCGAATTGGAGCAGGACCCCTTTGACATTGATATTATCAATAATATATTCCGCCCGTTCCATACCATTAAAGGTGTGTCAGGCTTTTTATCCCTGACGAAAATCAATAAGCTTGCCCACACCACAGAAAACCTTTTAGACAGTGCCCGCAACGGAGACTTTTTAATCAATGATACAGCAACTGATGCAATCCTTGAATCAGTGGACACCTTGAAAAAACTCATTGCCAGGGTTAATAAGGGGTTTGCTGCCGGATTCATGCTGCCGGATGATGATATTGATATTGACTCTTTAAGGGGTAAACTGAAAAACTTACAGGTGTCGCTGGCACAAGGTAAAAAGGAACCTTTGGGTGAAATTCTTGTTCAAAAGGGAGATGTCAGTAATGAAAGCCTTGGCCAGGCTCTTGAGATCCAGAAAAAGCATCCAGATAAAAAAATCGGGGAGATACTGATTGAGGAAAAAATTGCAGCTCCCACACAGGTGGAATCAGCTCTCATGGATCAGAACATTGCAAAAAGACCCATTGCAGCCCAGGTTAAGGTGAGTACTGATAAACTTGATGATCTGGTGGATTATGCCGGGGAACTTGTCATTGCCCAGTCCATGCTCAGGCAGAAGACTTTAGATGATCCGTCATTGAGCCAGAGCGTGGCACAATTGGGTCAGATCGTGACCAATATGCAGAATATTGCCATGTCCATGCGAATGATCCCCATAAAAGCAACTTTCATGAAAATGATACGGCTTGTCAGGGATCTCTCCCGAAAATCAGGGAAAGATATTGCTTTAAATATGGTGGGTGAAGAGACTGAGATCGATAGAAACGTTGTGGATGCACTTTATGAACCCATGGTCCATATGATCAGAAATTCCTGTGATCATGGAATTGAACAAAACTCAGACCGTCTTGAACAAGAAAAGCCCTCCCAGGGAACTATTGTTCTTCGAGCCTATCATAAAGGCGGTCATATTATTATTGAAATCCAAGATGACGGTAAAGGGCTTGACAAGGAGATAATTCTTGAAAAAGCCAAAGGCACAGGGCTGATCACCGGAAAGGAACAGATGACCGATGCCCAGGTTTATAATCTTATACTCCAGCCGGGATTTTCCACTGCAAAAGAGATTACAGATGTGTCGGGCAGAGGGGTTGGCATGGATGTGGTCAAGAATGGTATTGAAAAATTCAGGGGACAGTTGAACATTGAATCATCAAAAGGTGTGGGAAGTACATTTACCATAAGTTTGCCGTTAACCCTTGCCATTATTGATGGAATGCTGGTGGGT
>JAYEHB010000110.1:0-10622 GCA_034659375.1 Thermodesulfobacteriota bacterium | reverse complement strand
TATAAAAAAGTATGAAGGGAAGGAAAATAAGAAAAGAAAGAAGTAAAAGAAATTATTGACATATTTTTTTAATAAAAGCGTTACATTATTTTGCAAGGGTTGGCGTTACAATATTTGGATCTTAACAATAGCCGAAAGATTATTAATGTCTTGCGGACTTTTAACGAAAGATTTTATGAAAGATGCAAATGGTTCGTTCTCATTATAACGAGAACTTAGTATATCTTTTGAATTGTTTATGGTAATTGGGATTTTATGAAAAATTAATTTTTCAAATGTTGCAACAAGATTCAGAATAGTATTATCTTCTAAATCTTTTTGGATTCTGTCAAAATATTCTTTGATTTTATGATCTCGTTTAGTTTTTTTCTGACCGACAATATCCAGTTCCAAGTCTCTCAAGAATTTCCCGTTTTTATCGGTAATCGCTCTTTCCTTTGCTCTTATGCATAGTACCAACATAGTATTATGCTTATTGTACACATGAAGAAGATCTTCAGACTTTACTGTCCTATTGATTTTGTCAAATTTTCTGCTCATATCCATTGCTCTATCGTTCTTTCCAGTGAGCTTTTTGATAATAACTCTTTTTCACGTCGACTCTCTTTGCTAACTATAAACCAATTATCGGTATTGTTTTCTCGGTAAAGAATTAACATTAAACCTTTCCCAAATTCTCCTTTTAGGTAAAGATCAATTCTGCCTTCACCTCCAATAATGTTTCTTCCAACAGGTGCAAATACAACACAACTTGTGGAATAAGTTATTTCCATTTTATCTATTGTATATGTCCCAATATATTCTTCGGATATTGAAATAAGAGAAGTATTAATTTTCAAGAGTCCTTCTGCTTCTAATTCAGAGAACCAGTCGTCTTGGATTGTGCTAAATAATAATTTAACTGAGTCAATCCAGTCTTTTTTATTTTTCCCCCAATCTATTTTAGTATCTTCACTACTGTTACGTAGTTCTTTTAATTTTTCTTTAAAAGTCATTTTATATTCCTCTTTGATTGTTCATATTATTTTGCCTTTTGGGTTATTTGATAATATCATTTTAATATTAACAAATCTGGGCATCCTTCATATCACCTCAAAAGTACTTTACACTCTTTTTGTGAAACTCTCTATTAAATAGGGAGTGGCTCCAAAAAGTGTAAAGTACTTATGAAGGATGCCCAAATCTGAATGATATTTCATCGACATTGCTTTTTAAGTTTTTAATAATATTTTGGCATATCTGTCAGAAATACCGGCTTTTCTTATCTTTTCTGCAGCAGCTTCCTTGTCATACTCTATATAGACCGGCTCAAGAGTGCCTGCATCTGAATCCCAGATCACAAATTTTGCCCTTGCATCTCCATCTCTCTGTTGTCCTATACTGCCTGCATTGATAATATACCTGCTCTCCTTGTCAAGTCTTTCAATATTTTTTTTTATTTTCCGCCTTATAAGCCCATGCTTTTGAAGTTCAACTATCCCTAAAAGATGGGTATGACCTGTAAAAGAAATTTTCTGGGAAAGAGCTGCCATTATTCTCTCAAGCTTTGTTTCAGAGGTTAAAGAGAGATAGGTAGAAACTGAATCCGGCGGCAGCCCATGGACAAAACGACAGCCAAAGCGTACAAAAAAGGGTTTAAAATAAGAGATATACTCAGAAGAAGCCTTGGAAAGCATTTTTCTATTTTTGATAAGGGCGGCTCTGGCAGTGGGATTAAACCCGGCAAGATATCTTTTATTAAGCAAGGCAAGTTCATGATTCCCAAGAACAGAGTCAATACTGTTTTTGCACAAAAGCCTTATCACCTCTTCAGGATCTGCACCATATCCGATATTATCTCCAAGGGATATAACTTCATCCACCCCGGCTTTTTTAATATGCTTCAGCACAGCCTCAAAAGCCTCAAAATTACTGTGGATATCTGAAATAACGGCAATTCTCATTTTTTCATTTTTTCAATGTCAGCCCGGGTGAATCTGTAAAGGGTATTACAATTGTGGCACATAATCTCCACAGGAAAAGGGCCTTTTTCAAGAATGTCCTTTATATCATCTTGTGGAAGGCTGGCAAGATGACCCTGCATCTTCTCCTCACTGCACCTGCAAAAAAACTCCACCCTGTAGTCTTTTAAAAAAACAGGCTCAAGTGTATGAAAAGATTCCATAACAAGCTCTTTTGGATCAACACCAAGGGCAATTTTTTCCCCAATGGAACCAATCTTCTTTAGACTATCTTCTGCATCAGCCACTGAATTCTTATCAGCTCCCGGCATTGCCTGGAGAAAAAGACCTCCAGCCCCTGTAACCTCTCCCTTTGAATCAAAGGCAACACTTAAATTAAATGCAGTTGGTGTCTGTTCTGACTGAACAAAATAATTTGCAAGATCCATGGCAAGATTCCCGTACTCCAGCACAATCTGACCGGAATATGGTGTTCTTGCCTCTTCAAGATATTTGGTGACAGTTATAAATCCTGCACCAAACAAGGAAGATAGATCACTCTCTTTTCCTGAACATTGGGTAGAAAAAAGAGGATTCTTTAAAAACCCCCGAACCTCTCCAAAAACATTGGATTCAACATCTATTCCTTTAACAGGCCCTGAACATTGAATATTGATTCTTATTCTGTCCTTACCCTTTAGAGTTGCAGTTAAAAGAGCTGATGCAATATATGCCTGGCCAAGAACAAGAGTTTCAACAACCCCTAAACCATGATTGGCCCGCATCTCTTTTACCATGCGGGTTGCGTTTACAACCCCGCCCCTGATCATTTTACTTGTGACCTTCAGGTTATTTGCAACCTTCAGGTCATCAGCCATGACAAAGCCATAAAGCCTGTCCCTTGCAGCAGCCTTTAACTGCTCCTTTATTTTGCCCTTGAAAATATCCTTTTTAATCATAAAAATCTTCTATTCCTTATTTTTTTCTGTCAAGAGCTCTATACTGAATCGCCTCGGCAACATGTTTATACATAATCGGCTTTGCAGCCATAGCCCCAGACTCTTTTTCAAGATCTGCAATTGTTCTTGCTATCTTTAAAACACGACTGTACGCCCTTGCTGACAACCCCAATTTATCAACGGCAGTCTCAAGAATTGATGCCGATTCAGCATCGAGTCTGCAATACTCCTTTAAATGACGGGAGTCCATGTCGGCATTGCAGAAAATCTTTTTGCCCTTAAATCTCTTATTTTGGACATCCCTTGCAGAACTAACCCTTTTTCTGATCTCAACGGATGTTTCTGCATCAGCATTTTTTGAAAGTTCTCGGTATGGTACTGAAGGAACTTCAACATGAATATCTATTCTGTCAAGCATAGGTCCTGAAATCCTGGAATTATACCTTTGAATCTGTACAGGAGAACAGGTACACTCCCTGATTAAGTCTCCGAAATACCCGCAGGGACAAGGGTTCATGGCTGCCACCAGCATGAACGATGCAGGAAAACTCACCCTTGAATCCACCCTTGATATTGTCACTGTCCCATCTTCCATGGGCTGCCTCAATGCTTCCAGCACCCTTCTTTTAAATTCAGGCAGTTCGTCCAGAAACAAAACACCATTATGGGCAAGACTCACTTCACCGGGTACAGGCCGCCGCCCTCCCCCCACAAGTCCTGCATCAGAGACTGTATGGTGGGGTGCTCTAAAAGGTCTTTTTGTAACAAGGGGCATCTTATCTTTAAGAAATCCTGCAACAGAATATATGCGGGTTGTCTCAATTGCCTCGTCAAAGGTAAATTTTGGAAGAATTGAAGGAACTCTTTTGGCAAGCATGCTCTTTCCTGATCCGGGAGGGCCTGTCAGAAGAAGATTATGTGCCCCGGCAGCAGCAATTTCCAAAGCCCTTTTTGCATGATTCTGACCACGAACTTCAGAAAAATCCAAACCATCCCCTGGGAGATCTTTATTAAGGATGGCTGTTAAATCACTTTTAAACGGCTCAATTTGTTTAAACCCTGAAAAAAACTCAACCACCTGAGAAAGACTCTTTACAGGAAAAATATTCAATCCCTGAACAACCGAAGCCTCTGCCCTGTTGTCAAAAGGGACCACCATGCCCTTAAAACCACTCTGTTTTACTGCAATTGCAGCAGGAAGAATGCCTGTAACAGGCCTTATTCTTCCGTCAAGGGAGACTTCTCCTGTAAAAAAATACCCTGAAAGTGCATCTGCTGAAACAAGTTCTGATGCAGCAAGAATACCCATGGCCACAGGAAGGTCAAACCCTGTGCCCTCTTTTTTCATATCCCCGGGGGCAAGGTTAACAGTAATCCTGTCCATGGGAAAAGAATAACCTGAGTTTTTAATGGCACTCTTTACCCTGTCCCGGCTTTCTTTAACGGAGGTCTCAGGCAGTCCAACAATATTAAACACAGGCAGTCCAAAAGATATATCCACCTCTACTTCAACGATATAAGCATCTATGCCGGTAACTGCACAACTTTTAACACCTGCAAGCATATAGTCTCCTTAAGTCTCTTTATTCGAGGATAAAAAAATAAGGGCATGATTTTAACTTCGCCCAGAATGCCTGTAAATTTTGATAGATCAATATCAACGCATTGATATTTTATCAGATTTCATCTGTCATTTTGTAAAATGACTAATAATGGGCGAAGTTAAAACCAAGCCAGAAAATAACAATTAAACAAAAAAAAATCAATTATTTTGTATTCATTAATAAAATGAGGTATACATGTACAATGAAAAAAAATTACCCACAACTGACATTAAAGCAATCTCTATCATGTTCAGGCATTGGTGTGCATTCCGGTAAAAAGGCAAATATTATTATCAGGCCTGCTGCTGAAAATCATGGAATCAGATTCAAAAGAACTGATTTGCCTGGAACTGCTGATATCCAGGTTCTCTTTAAAACTGTCGTGGACACAAGCCTTGCAACGGTAATTGGATGTCAGGGTGTCATAGTTTCCACCATTGAGCATCTCATGGCTGCATTTACCGGACTTGGAATAGACAATGCCCTTGTTGAAATTGATGGATATGAAATGCCCATCATGGACGGCAGTGCAAAAGAGTTCACTTCTCGTATCATGGAAGCAGGGATAAAAGAACAGAATGCTTTAAAATGTTTTTTTATTGTTAAAAAGCCCATAACTTTCCATGAAAATGAAAAATATGTAACAGTCTCTCCTGATTCCGGTTTTAAAATCACCTGTGCCATTGATTTTGATAACCCGTTAATAGGATACCAGGAACTTACCTTTGATCTCTTTTGTGACAATTTTAAAAAAACGATAAGCCCTGCAAGAACATTTGGATTTCTTCAGGACCTGGCATATTTAAAACAATTCGGTCTTGGCAGGGGAGGAAGCCTGGAAAATGCTGTTGTTATTGACAAGGATAAAATTCTCAATCAAGACGGGCTGAGATTTACAGATGAATTTGTAAGACATAAACTCCTTGACTGTCTTGGAGACTTTGCATTACTTGGCATGCCGGTTCAGGGGCATATAAAAACCTACAAATCAGGACATGCACTAAACCATGCATTTATAAAAAAATTTCTCATGGAAAAAAACTCATGGACAACAGGCTATGTTGAAATGAAGCAGAGAAACATATGAAAAACATATTTTACAAAAACTACTTGTTTGTTATGGCAGCCATTGCCGTTATTGCCTGTAATCTCATTACTCCCCAAATAACCATGGCTGCAGAAAAGGCTTATCTAAAAAATATTATAATCACAAACAACAGGGATTATCTGATATCATACTTTGATGTTAAACAAGCCTTTACAGAAGATATGAAACAGGCTGTACTCAATGGTGTGCCAACTACATTTTCCTTTTTAATCTCCATATACAGGCCAAGGGGAGTCTGGTTTGATAAAAAAATTTCAGGCAAAGAGATAACCTCCACCCTGAAATACAACAGTCTTAAAGAAGAGTTCACAGTATACAGACCATGGAGTACCAGTCAGACATCAGTCACAAAATCATTTGACCAGGCAAAAATAAAAATGACTGAAATTGACAATTTACAAGTAGTACCCCTTGCCAGTTTAAAAAAAGGTGAGAAATATCAGCTCAGAATCAAAGCAGAGTTAGACAGAGTAACCCTGCCCCTTTACCTGCACTATGTTTTCTTTTTTGTCTCCTGGTGGGACTTTGAAACCGACTGGCACACAATAGACTTTATTTATTAACAAATTGTGCGGGCCTCAGCCCGATGGTTCCGCATCTTCTTCCAGTTCCCTTACCACTGACAACCCAAATCCTGAAGTTGAGTTATTAGCAGGCCATGGATGTTATTTAAAAAAATAAAAAACAATTTTTTAAACAGCCCTGAAATAGAAAGAAAAAGGTGGAAAAAAGAGGGCCTTCTTCTTCTCTTTATTCTTGGCACCATAGCTCTGCTCACCTTTGCAGAAACCAGAATAACAGGCTTTGGAACCGATTTCCCTGTTTCCAGCACTGTGTTGATGTTTATACTTATCAACACAAATCTTCTTCTCTTCCTTGCATTGATACTTCTTGTATTTAGAAACCTTGCAAAACTCTATTATGAAAAAAAAAACAAAATACTTGGCACAAAGCTGAAAACAAGACTTGTGGCAGCATTTATAACTTTGGCACTTGTACCCACAACTGTTCTCTTCTTTTTTTCCATACATTTTATCTCCACAAGTCTTGCATTCTGGTTTAAAGCTCCGGTTGAACAGGCACTTGACAACTCCCTTTCTGTTGGACGAGAATTTTATGCATATATTGAAAAACAAAATCTCTTTTTTGCAAAAAGAGCATCCTTTCAAATCCATTCAAGAAAACTATTGAACAAAGATAACAGAAAAGAGCTGACCCGTTATGCAGAGGTTGTTCAAAGAGCCTTTAATATTGATGCTGTGGAGATATACACACCCGACGCAAAACGTACTGCCCTCTCCCTTGCCAATGAACTTAGTGATCATTACTTTGGTATACTTACAAGTAAGGATCTGATGAAAACACCAGGAGAGAACAATATCATAACAATTACACAGCAGAACAAACCCGGGGAATCAATAAAAACCATTGCAACAATTCCATTTGGAGTGGATAGTTCCAGAGCAGATGCCTTTTTAGTGTTAACAGTCCTTATATCTCCAAAGCTTTCGTATAATCTGGCATCCATATCAAAAGGAGTTGAAGAGTACAAACAGCTTAAAATGATCAAAAAACCAGTTCAGATATCAAATTACATTGCTCTCTCCATTGTTGCCCTCCTTGTAATATTCTGTGCTGTGTGGTTTGGTTTTTATCTGGCAAAAACAATCACCATCCCCATAATGAAATTTGCAGAAGGAACACAAAGAGTTACAAATGGAGATCTTGACTATCAAATAGACTTTAAAGCAGATGATGAGATAGGAATACTCATAAATTCATTCAACTCCATGACAAGGGAACTTGCAAGCGGCAGGGAAAAACTGGCTTTTTCTGAAACAATGCTAAAGAGACAAAACAGAGAAATTAAAGAGAGCCGTCAATATATGGCAATCGTTCTTGAAAACATATCTGCAGGAGTAATTTCTCTTAGTAAGACAGGTGTTGTTTTAACTATAAACAAAGCTGCAGAAAAAATGCTTAATTTAAAAAGCAGTGATATCCTCAACCATAATTACAACGATGTTCTTAAGGAAGATTACCTGAAATTTGCCAGTGATATTAATGAAAAAATCTCATTTAATCCTGACAGTATTGAATTTCCTCTCTCCATAATAATAGACGGCAGCCCCAGACATTTTGCAGTACATTTTAATGCTCTGAAAAATAATATTGGAAAAAACATTGGAACAGTCATGGTGTTTGATGATCTCACTGAACTTGAAAAAGCCCAGCGCATGGCAGCATGGCGCGAAGTAGCAAGAAGGATAGCCCATGAGGTAAAAAATCCCCTTACCCCCATAAAGCTGTCTGCCCAGCGCCTGAAACGAAAATATTCAAAAAAAATTGATGAAACAATTTTTAATACCTGTACTGAAATGATAATTGAGCATGTGGATCTCATCAGAAATATTGTAAACGAATTTGCAACATTTGCAAAATTCCCAGAGACAACCCTTTTACCGTGCAGGATTGAGAAAATCATGGAAGAGACTGTTGTTCTTTACAAGGAAGGACTTGAACATATCGAGATAACAACAAGGTATGATGATGATATTCCAAAAATCAATCTGGACAGGCAGCAGATGAAACAGGCATTTATCAATCTCATTGACAATGCAGTTGCAGCCCTGCCGCAAAAAAATAAAAAAGGTTCAATCTCCATTAATATCTCCTTTGATGAGATTCTAAAAACAGTCAGAATCGAAATGGCTGACAATGGACAAGGAATATCTGACAAGGAAAAAACAAGATTGTTTGAACCCTATTTCTCAACTAAAAAATCGGGAATGGGGCTTGGACTTGCCATTGTGAACTCCATCATTTCCGATCACAAGGGAATGATAAGAGTACAGGACAACAAACCAGCGGGAGCAAGATTTATAATTGAACTTCCAGCATAGTAAGGGAACTTCCAAAAAGGTGATAATATGTATCCAGCAGTATTAATAGTTGATGATGAGAAATCCATTATACAATCCTTGGAGGGGATACTCTCGGATGACGGGTTTGAAGTATTACATGCATTAAACGGATATGAGGCATTAAAAAAAATTGAATCTGAATCCCCTGATATTGTTTTATTAGACATCTGGATGCCTGGAATGGACGGAATAGAGACATTAAAAGAGATTAAAAAAAATTTTCCAAATCTTCCTGTAATCATGATCACAGGACATGGGACAATAGAATCTGCCGTTGATGCCACAAAATCCGGAGCATTTGATTTTCTGGAAAAACCGCTTTCCATCGACAAAATAATAATAACAATCAATAATGCCCTTCATTTCAGACGTCTTGAAGAAGAGAACAGATATTTAAGAAAAAAAAGTATTGAAAAGCATTCCATTAACGGCTTGAGTAAGGCAGTACAAAAACTGAACATGGAGATAATGAATGCTGCCCCGTCAGATGCATCTATTCTAATCACAGGAGAGAACGGAACCGGCAAAGAACTTGTTGCAAAAACCATCCATCAATTCAGTTCCCGACCTGAAGAGCCTTTTATAATTGTCAATTGTGCAGCAATATTTGAAGAAAAAATCGACAGTGAACTATTTGGCCATGAAAAAGGTGCATTTGCTGAAGCATCTGCCAAAAACAAAGGGAAATTTGAGCTTGCATCACAGGGAACTCTCTTTTTAGATGAAATTGGGGATATGAACCTGAAAACCCAGGCAAAAATTTTAAGGGCTCTGGAATCAAAAACATTCCAGAGAATTGGGGGAGGCAGAACCCTGCATGTGGATGTAAGGATAATTGCTGCCACAAACAAGGATCTTGAACAGGAGATAAAAAACGGCACTTTCAGGGAAGATCTTTTTTACAGACTAAATGGAATACCCGTAAAGGTGCCTCCCTTAAGAAAAAGAAAAGAAGATATTCCCATGCTTGTGCAGATATTTCTTGCAGCATTTGCAAAACAATCCAGGGGTACACAAAAAGATATAAACCATGAGACTCTGGAGCTGCTCATGAAATATGACTGGCCGGGAAATGTAAGGGAGCTTAAAAATCTCACTGAAAGACTTGCAATAATGGTAAAAGGCAAGAGTATCAACATTGATGACATACCTGCTCCCTACAACATCTCAACAAAAGAGCAGTCCATGGGTAAAATTGATCGCCTCTTTGCCATGGCAACTCTTGCTGAAGCACAAAAACATTTTGAACAGGAATTTCTCAAACAAAAGTTATTGCAGGAGAATGGAGATATCAAGACTGCGGCAAAAAAAGCAGGTCTGGACCCTGTCTCTATGTCAGATATAATTAGTGTTTAAACGAAAAGAGAAACAAAATGAGAATAATCAGCGGTACATGCAAAGGTAAAAAGCTTTCCCGGCTTTCAGGAAAAGATATAAGACCCACTTCAGACAGGGCAAGGGAGGCTCTGTTCAGTATAATTTCCCAAAAAATAGAAGGAGCGGTTGTCCTTGATCTTTTTGCGGGAACAGGGGCTCTTGGCTTTGAAGCCTTAAGCCGGGGAGCAGAATATGCTTTTTTTATTGATATATCAGAAGAGTCATGTTCTGTTATTAAAAAAAACAGAGATTTGTGCAAATTCCATGACAAGGCTGCAATAATCTGCCATGACATATCAAAACAGGTCATTCCTCCCATGCTGAAAGGGAAAAAAATCGATCTGATATTTATGGACCCTCCCTATTGCACCGGACTTCTTGCAAAAGCCCTGGCAGATCCGGATTTAAAGGATTTAATGGGAGAAACGTCCCTTGTCATTGCCGAGCATTCCGTAAAGGAAAAAATCCCTGAACCCATATCAGGGCTTGACATTAAGGACCAAAGGAAATATTCAAAGAGCCTGATAACATTTTTTACAAAAAAATAAGGTAAGCGTTTACTTTGGTGCTGCATATGCAAGACAGAGGGCATGCAGACTATCCATGTATTTCAAACGTACGCCAACACACAATGCAATGCCCTGTAAACGCTTAACCGGAGCTTGAAATCATGGAACACAATATTAAGACAGCAGTATATCCTGGATCAT
>JAYEHB010000109.1:0-2446 GCA_034659375.1 Thermodesulfobacteriota bacterium | reverse complement strand
ATAAAACTGTAACAGAAACATTAGCTCCCCTTGCAACTTCTCATCCGGGATGTGTGGCTTTTTATCGGGATCAGGAAAATTTTGATTTGATAAATAAAAATTCACCACTTAAAGGCTATAAGGTTTACAGAAATACCAAAGAGCGCGGGGATAAGGCTCCTTGGAAATACTCAGTGCAAGGTGTGTACGCAGAACAGGGGGCTTTAATGATGCCGGCTCAGCAAAAAGTAAACAAAACAGCTGAACTTTTAAAAGAAGGCCTTACAGGTAAACTTCGTATCTCTTTTCGGGCAATTGATGCTGATGAGCTGGCACTGCTTTATGCGGCCTGTTCTGTGGATTGGAAATTTGGCGGCGGTAAACCCCTTGGCCTTGGTCATTGTCGGGTAACAAATATTAAAATGACTGATGAAGAAGGTAAAAGCTGTACTCCTTTGGAAATCTCTGAAAATGGTGGAAATTTAACGCTTGCTCCAAAAGATTTTAAAAGGGTTGCCCACCTTGAAAAGAGAATAGCTCTTTATAAAGCATCACAGGTGCCTGTTGAAAAACTTCGTTATCCGCGAGCTGTCACAAAAAATAAAAATAAAAGTTCCCGTGCGGGGCTTGCCTGGTTTGCTCGCCACACTTCACCACGGAAAAATGGACAAGGGCTGGAAACAATCTGGACCACCGGTAATTTGCAAAATAAAGTTAACGGAACCCAGATTAAAGCCCAGGCTCTTCCTTTGCTGAATGGGGATGATCAAGATAGAGATCTTTTGTTTGGTTATGACATGGTTGAGTTAGATACCACCACATCGAATCGTAACCAGCGAATGGTTGGCAAAATGGAAAAGTTTCAAGCACCTATTCATACATCTCCTAACGAAAAAGCTGGATCAAATACCAGTCAGAATCGTGAGAGTCGTAAATCGGCCAGGGCTGAAAGGTCTAATGAACCAATGGAAAATTTTTCGCCAATAACAAAAAATAATATTGGAACTATGATAGCGGAAGAGTTGAAAAACGAAAAACTTACCGTTGCAAGAGCCCTGAACTTTCTTGAAAAAATGAAAGAACTTGGGTTCACCCGTAACCAAAGTAATAAGTGGAGCAACAAATTTGATCTTCTTGAAAAGATTATTTCAAAAGAAGCATGACAAGGGTCATGGGGTCAGACAATAGCTATGGATTATGTTACAAAATCAGAAACTTTTTTTCCAAAAGTTCCAGTGCCATGTTTAGGGAATTTTTGTAAAATCTGTTCCTGCAATGCCTGGGTTGTCCGTATTAACTGTTACTTTCAATCCCCCGGCAAGGTATTCTTTTAAAGGATACTTGTTATTGTACTCATGGTCTTTCTGCCTCCTGCAAGGGAGAGCATCAGCCTGCCTTTTTCTGCCTTGCAGGAGGCATGAAACACAATGGTATCAATTCCTTCTGACATTAAGGTGCATTCTGCTTTTGTTGCAAGGGAATTTGTTCCTCTGACCTGCCAGATTCTTAAAACAGGCCGTTTTTCCGCATCAAGCATTTCATACCATTCTTGTACATTTTTCAGAGAATCATCAGTTTGCTTTCCTGTTGTGGTAACAACCCACACTTCATCGGCTGGAACAATTTGTTTTTCTGATCTTGCCTTGTCCATGCTCTCTTTTTCAGGATGATTTTTAAAAAGATCCACAACCTGCGGATTTGTAAATCCCAGAAGTTCCGGCAGTATCTGCCATGATCCGCCAAGGGTTGTAACTAAAATATTTGTCATTAAAATAATATCCTGTTTGTCATAATATGTAGTATCTGCTGAAAAAGTCAGAATTTGACAGTCTGGCATAAACCATGCGTTAAGTAAGCAAGATTTAAACCATCATTTATTTCAGAGACAACAATCAGATGGATGTGGTTTGGCATAAGGCAATAAGCCCAAGTCTCCACTATGGATTTCATACACCATTCCGACATTAACTCCAGACAGGACTGGTGGTAATCTCCATCATTGAAAAATGTTTGCTGCCGCCTGTTTCCCCGCTGTGTTTATGGTGGAACTCCGGAACCATCTTATGTCTTAATCCCCTCTAATCGGGGCAATGTTTCTGACACGGATTCAGGGCAACGGGCTGATTGCAGAAAAAAATGTGTCTTAATCCCCTCTAATCGGGGCAATGTTTCTGACCGAAGAAACCTTGAAAGAAACCCCTCAAATTTCTAAAAAGTCTTAATCCCCTCTAATCGGGGCAATGTTTCTGACCACTATATGTAATAGGAACGGTGACTTACTATTATTTGTCTTAATCCCCTCTAATCGGGGCAATGTTTCTGACGGGAAGTAGAGGAAGTGGATTTGGGTAATCATTTCCGGTCTTAATCCCCTCTAATCGGGGCAATGTTTCTGACTCTTTTATTCAAAGGGACTTTCCTAATATGACCGAAACAGAGTCTTAATCCCCTCTAATCGGGGCAATGT
>JAYEHB010000108.1:0-2447 GCA_034659375.1 Thermodesulfobacteriota bacterium | reverse complement strand
TTTTGCTCCTTGCAATCCAACGACGGTAAAAAAGCATAATGGTTGGAGAAGTCCAGCTGAAAAAATCAACCAATTCAGGTATCATGATTGTTGGTTGCAAAATATGTTAATCTCGGCATCTTTAGGCTGATTTAGGAACCCTCCCCTAAATCCGTGATAACCAGGAATTATTCTCTCCTCATATCAGGCAAAATCGGCAACAGGAACATTTCGATTTACAGCAAAACTCTGACGATGAAGTTTTATACGCTCAATTTCATGTAACGTTTCTGCTGTTATATAACTTTCACCGCATATTGAACAACTGATAACAGGGATATTTTCAATAATCAGAAGATTAATGCCTTTTCCATAACTTCTGCTGACATGACGGATACGCCCGCCGTCTTTTCCGCAAATTTCGCATATCATAGATTTTTACTCTCTCTCAAGATATACTGTAATTATAACCAGACTGCCCGTAAGGCTCAGTTTGCTTACAACAACAGCTTTGTTTTTTTTGAACGTTTCCCCTGAAACAAGATATTTCCATTCTCCGGTATTTCTGTCTTTTTGTCTTTCGATGATTTCACCCGTGAGCAGGCAATGTTCAACATCGAAAATCGACAGTCCGTCATCATTCATCTCTTCTTCAGCATATAATGTCATTACATATTTACGGGTACGGACTTTTTCTCTGATTTTTTTTAAAACAGATTCAAACATATTCTGCTGCTTTCAATTTTTTGTAAATATTTCAGATTAAAGGCAAAGTTCAGCCTCCGCCGTAGGCGGTCGGCTGGGACTAAAACCTCGCTCATTCATTTCATAAAGAAAGTCCCAATCGCTCATTTTGTTTCCTCCTTTGTTCTAACGCCGCAATAAGCGGTGAGTAACAAGTTGGCTATACTGTGTAGCGGGCTACCGCCATAAGGCGGGACAACCTGTAAATTCAATTAGTTAGCAAATCCTTAATTTTTGCTTGATTGTGGTATTGCCATGGAGCCAAAATGGCGGAAATTGTCCCGCTTTAAGTTGGTAGCCCCACTTTTTTTGTGTAATTCCACCATGGGAGCAACATTCCTTAGTACCATAAAAAACAGAGTTTAACAATGTAGTTTTTCAGTGGTACGTTATTTTCGAACTGGATAACATGTAATTTTATCATATTAACCATAAGCTGGGTAATTATTTTCGACTATAAACTAAATGTATCCTATTCAAATTTAGGGGTAAACGCCGTTTAATCTCAAAAATCAAATTTTGAGCATTAATAAAAACAGTAGGTTATAATAATATTCATTGATATCATAAAATTTTACCCCGGAATTTGAATAGGATACGAAAAATGTTTATATCCGTTTTTTGCTCTGGCTCTTTTCACTTCCATATGGGAGAGCATATTAGAAGAGTCTGCAATCCCGCCTATTTGACATGCCACTGTTCTGATATTTTTTGCAAAAAGAGCTTTCCCTGATTTTAATTCCCGAAGAAGCAGATCATAATCACCAGCTATTTTAAAGGACTCATCAAACACACCATGTTTTTTAAAAATTGAATGATGGTGCATAAGACCAGGATGAGGCAAATCTAATGGCATTCCATGTGGCATCTGCCATTTGATTTTATGCCATTGTTTACCAGCCAGCTTAACAATGTGACCTTTATTATTGACTCTTGCAATTTGACCATATACCAGATTAATTTTCTCAGCTCTGGCTCTTTTTAAATGAAAAGCTATATTTGAGAGCACATGTTTATCCCAGAAATAATCATCAGCACCTAAAAAACAAATCCATTCACCCTGTGCATATTTCAATGCCTTATTCCAGGCATGATAAATTCCGCGATCAGGCAAAGACTCCCAATATGTAAAATGAGGCCTTGATCATCGTTTCGGCAATTGTGGAAAGTTTCAATAAATTAAAAATTTTCAATAGGCCTATGATATGGTCATCTGCCTCTTAAAATGCCTATAGCAAAAAAAGACTTTGGTACAAAGGATGATCAAGGCCTAAAATGATGTGCATAATTATTTAATACGGCCAGGCTGCCATCAGATGACCCACCATCCATCACAATAATTTCTTTGCTGGTATATTCCTGATTAACAATGCTCTTTAAGCAGCGTTTCAATGTTGACACATTGTTAAGTACGGCAATGATCACTGTAATACGAAAAAAATTCTGTTTCATTATATAACTCTGTTGTTCATAATTTTGATTAATTTTCCAGTCTGTTTTTGGCATCCTTTATATCACTTCAAAAGTATTTTACAGTTTTTTGTATCAGTATTTTACTCGCAACTAATTGCGTCACAGCACAAATTTGCATTGTTGAAAAAGCAGGATCACCTGTTTTTGAAATCAATCTATTTTTTTAAAGCATATCCTTTCAAATCCCAAAGCGGCTGCTACAAATTTTTGCAATCTTAAGTTGCCATATCTTTGTTCAAGCTTTTTGCCGT
>JAYEHB010000107.1:0-2453 GCA_034659375.1 Thermodesulfobacteriota bacterium | reverse complement strand
CGGTCTCATGGAACTTATGGAAATTCCTGAATCTTTTGACACAAAAATCACCATTGAAGATATCACCGGCCTTCACTCCCTGAAAGAGTCGATAGAAGAGTCAATCATTAAAGATATTAACAATTTCATCAACAAAAAAAGCCATAGCGGCAACATCTCCGCCACTGTTCTTGACGACAAATTAATTGTCAGAATAAAAGGAAAGGCTATTTTCAAGTCAGGCTCAGCCTCTTTAAATTCATCTGCCATACCGATTTTTAATGAAATTATTAAAATTGTTTTTGAATATCCCGAGTACAATATCAATATCAAGGGCCATACAGACAACATACCCATATCAACAGATAGATATCCGTCCAACTGGGAACTTTCTGCCATAAGGGCCACGACCGTGTTAAAATATCTTATTAAAAAAGGGATACGACCTGAAAGATTAACTGCAACGGGATATGGTGAAATCATGCCACTTGTTCCAAACAGTAATGAAAAAAACAGAGCAACAAACAGGAGGGTGGAATTTGTTCTGGAAAAAGCAACAAAAAAATAATGAGATAATTATAGATAATAACAGCTCAAACCAGCGGGATGCTTTCAGGTATCAATCTGAAAACTCAAACAGCATTGAGTTCAAGTTCATGGGGAAAAAAGTAAATCTCCTTGATATCAGTGCTGGTGGTGTATCATTTCAAAATGCAGATTTTTCAGTAAATGAGAGCGATCTTGTAGATCTTGATCTTAATTTTCCAGGGATGAAAAGAGTTCCTGTTCTCTCTTTTGAAATCAAAATAATCAGCATAGATAAAAAAAATATATGCCACTCTATTTTTGAAAAAATCAGCATAGATGAAGAAGAGATCCTGCATGAGTATATACTGAAGCAGCAGAAAAAAAAACTTAAAGAGATGAAAAAGTTGAAAACAAGATGATTCTACACGTTGACATGGATGCCTTTTTTGCATCTGTTGAGCAGAGGGATAATCCATCACTCAGGGGTAAGCCTGTTGTTGTTGGAGGTTTGTCAAAACGAAGTGTTGTTTCAACTGCAAGTTATGAAGCAAGAAAATTTGACATTCATTCTGCAATGCCAATGTTTATGGCCTTTGAGAAATGCCCTGACCTGATTGTAATACCTGTTAATAAACAAAAATACTCCCTTGTCTCAAAAAAAATCATGGAAATTTTTCATCAATTTTCTCCAGTTGTTGAACCAGTCTCCATTGACGAAGCCTATATTGATGTCACAGGTTGTGAACGTATTCTTGGAAGTCATAAAGAAATTGCATGGTCAATAAAGCAGAAAATAAAAAAAGAGCTTGAACTTACATGTTCCCTAGGTGCTGCACCTTTAAGATTCCTTGCAAAGATAGCATCAGATATGAATAAGCCCGACGGCATAACTATCATTGAAAAAAATCAGGCCAAAGAGTTTGCCCTTGCAGTTGATATTCAAAGAATTCCCGGTGTTGGCAAAGTTGCCATGAAACAGATGAATCTGCTGGGAATCAGAAAACTCGGTGATATCAATAATTTCAGCCACAATATTCTTTTGAATAAATTTGGGAAATTCGGTAATAAGCTTTTTGAATTTGTAAACTGCCTGGATAATTCAAGTATTGGCAAAAATGAAAAAAGAAAATCCATATCCAGCGAATCCACGCTTGATAAGGATACAGCAGAGATGGAAACCATAAAAAAACATATTCTCGCCCATTCCGGGATAGTTGGAAAAGAGCTGAGAAAACAGAAATTGTTTGCAGCCAATATCTTTATCAAACTTAAATTCAATGATTTTTCACAGATAACAAAACAGAAACAACTTAAAATCCCAGTATCTTCATCCATGGATATCTTTAACCATGCTCTTTTACTTGCTAAAAATTCAAAAATAAGCAAAAAAGTCAGACTCATAGGAGTTGGTGCCTCGTCCTTGTCCGGCAAAAAAATTCCAATTCAGATAGATATGTTTGAACCAGTTGAAGAGAAATCAAACAAATGGGAAAAAATAGATAAAACCATTGATGCCATATCAGATAAATTTGGTAACAACATTGTAAATAAAGCAATATTTTATTGATCTTCATGCCTAAAGGAGGCTGTATGTCTGAAAAAATACAGTATCATCTTATTGTCCATGGCAGAGTACAGGGAGTTTTTTTCAGAGCTGAAACCTGCCGGGCTGCAAAAAATTTAAACATAACAGGATGGGTAAAAAACCTTGCCGATGGAACGGTTGAGGCTGTAATTGAAGGAAAAGAAAAGGATGTTCAGCAAATGCTGGCGTGGTGTAAAAAAGGCTCGCCTCTGTCATCTGTTAATAAGATAGAATTAAAAAAGAACTCCTCAATATCTGGTTTTACAAAATTTGAAACAAAACTGTGAGCCATAATTGAAAATTGAAAATTGAAAATTGAAAATTGAAAATTGAAAATTGATAATTGATAATTGATAATTGA
>JAYEHB010000106.1:0-2456 GCA_034659375.1 Thermodesulfobacteriota bacterium | reverse complement strand
GCTTTGGTACAATCAGGCTTGCAAGGATACCTAAAATAACCACAACCACCATAAGTTCTATTAATGTAAAACCTTTTTTATTTTTCAACAAACCAGCCGTCCTTATTTAAAATTATAAAATCATTTTCTCAATAACTGCCACGGGCAGACCTATTTTTCACCTCGGTTTGCCACTCTGAAACCGATGGAAATCATAAAAAATGTTACTTTATGGAAAACACCATTTCAGTTTTTTTTTATCATATCCTTTTTGATAAATCTATATTAATTTACGATCCTGACTCAGGATAGACAGGACTTTAAACTGATCCTCATGATGTGTCCCATGCTTCAATTAATTCCGGTAACTTTAAACTGATGCTATATAAATTCTGATCTATTAATTTTGAAAACATTCTACTTTGTGGGGAATAGTGGGGGGGGGGGATTCATCCTGCAAAATAAAAAAAGGACTTGAGATTTCTCTCTAAGTCCTTTTTTTTATTATGGAGGCGGCTTCCGGATTTGAACCGGAGAATAACGGCTTTGCAGGCCGTCGCCTTACCACTTGGCCAAGCCGCCTTTAATGAAACATGCTGGAGCGGGAAACGGGATTTGAACCCGCGACTTCGACCTTGGCAAGGTCGCACTCTACCACTGAGTTACTCCCGCTCAGTTGCTGTAAAACAAAAGCTTTATATACTTAATCAGATTCTTTGTCAACAGCTTTTTCAGTATGTAATCAATTTTCTGAATTTTATAAAATAATCTGCACCGGACCAGAGGGTAAAGAGTAAAGCCCCATAGAGAAGAAAATTTCCAATTACATGAAAATCAATACCCAGATATGGATAATGGATAAGAAGAGGTATAACACATGCAATCTGAAAGCCGGTTTTGTATTTTCCAAGCCATGACGCTGCAACATCTTCCCCATGCTCTGCAATTACACTTCTAAGCCCTGTTACAGCAAGCTCCCTGCCGATAATTGCACAGGCAATCCATGCAGGCATATGGTGCAGCCAGACAATCATTATAAATGCTGAGGATATAAGGAGCTTGTCTGCCAGCGGATCAAGAATTTTTCCCAGAGTTGAGACAAGTTTCATTTTTCTGGCAAGGTAACCATCAAAATAATCTGTTATTGCTGCTAAAGAAAAAACAATAGCTGCCATAATAGCCGGCATCCTTCCTGAACACATCAAAAGCACCACAAGAAGAGGTACTGCCGCAATCCTTGAGAGTGTCATGAAATTGGGATGAATAATAGTTTTTTTTAATTTCTCCTGCCAGGGCATGGTATCTATTTATTCTCTTTTTTTTCCCAGTCTGCCATAAATGCTTCAATACCCTTGTCTGTCATGTGATGTGATGCAAGTTTGTTCAGCACTTTGTATGGAATTGTTGCAATATCAGCACCATATAAAGCAGAATTTAACACATGAAGGGGACTTCTTACACTTGCCACAATAATTTCTGTTAAAAAATCATAGTTTGAATAGATCTCCACAATCTCTTCAATAAGAGCCATTCCGTCGTCGGAAAGATCATCAAGTCTGCCCACAAAAGGGCTTATATATGATGCACCTGCCTTGGCAGCCATGAGTGCCTGAAGAGCAGAAAACACCAGAGTAACATTGGTGTTAATACCTTCCTCGGAAAATATTTTTACAGCTTTTAATCCTTCTGTTGTCATGGGAATTTTTACAACAATATTATCAGCAATCTTTACAAGTTCTCTTCCCTCTTTTACCATGCCGTCACAATCAAGACTGATAACCTCGGCGTTGACAGGCCCATCAACTATTGAGCAGATCTCTTTTATGAT
The DNA here is from genome assembly GCA_034659375.1 of Thermodesulfobacteriota bacterium. Classification (GTDB taxonomy): domain Bacteria; phylum Desulfobacterota; class Desulfobacteria; order Desulfobacterales; family Desulfobacteraceae; genus DATFJZ01. The sequence goes on along the minus strand of JAYEHB010000106.1, from coordinate 649 downwards.
TTCGATAAACTCACCATCTTCTCTTGCAATAAGAGTTGGATTAGTTGTAACACCGTCAACCATACCCATTGAGTTGGCATCTTTGATCTCTTCAATATTTGCTGTATCAATAAAAAACTTCAATTTTTTCCTCCAAAAATCATTTGTAAAAATCAATTTATATAAAAGTCCTTTTAACTATTTAAAAAGACAAATTTTCTAAATTTGTTGTGGCGGGGCGTTTTGTAATGTATAACTTTTTGATCATGTTTATTTTCAATCTCTTTTAAAAGTCGTTCCATTGTCAAACCTGAAACAGGATGAACAAATTTTGATGCTATATCACACAGAGGTTTTAACACAAAGCATCTTTTATCCATCCTTGGATGTGGAATGTTAAGGTGCGGATCATTTATGACCTTGTTTGCAAAAAAAATTATATCAAGATCCAGAATTCTTGGTCCAAACCTTACATCTTTTTCAAATTGCCCTGCCCTGTTTTCAATTCTTTGTAATGTAAGCATAAGATCAAAAGGGTCAAGTACTGTTTCAATTTTAAATGCTGCATTTACAAACCACTCCTGATTTGTAAAATCAACAGGTTCTGTTGTATAAAAAGATGAAACGTCTGTTATTGTTGTGGTGTCAAGCTCATCTAAAAGCTCCATGC